>JABEVD010000201.1 GCA_013044025.1 Burkholderiales bacterium | reverse complement strand
GCGTCGGGCCAAAAAGGAGGGGCGTTACCGATGATCAGATAACGCTTATATTCTAATAATAAAATACAGGAAGGTCAAGGAATTTCATCTTTTTTCTTATCCACAGCCCGGGCGCGGAAAATGAACATCAGGGTATATAATGTTCTGATGCAGGAAGATCTGCCTGCGACGGGGGCCAGGGGATGGAAGGGCAGGAATATTACAGAATGATCTTCGACGAGTCGGCCGATGCCATCGTGCTCGCCGATGCGTCGTCCGGGGAGATACTCGATCTCAATCCTGCCATGGAAAGGCTTTGCGGCTGGAAGAAATCTGAACTCGTCGGAAAACATCAGAAGGTCCTGCATCCGGACGAGAGCGGCGAATTCACCTGCTCCTTCGAAAAGCATCGTTCCGGGGATGCTGGGGAAGTGCTCGAATCGAAAGTCCTGACCAGGTCGGGTGAAATCCGTCATGTCGCCGTCCATGCAGCGGTGCTGCACATTTCTGGCAGGAAGACGCTGCTGGGATTTTTCAGGGACATCTCCGAGAAAAAGCGCATCGATGGCAAGCTGGTCGAATCCGGTCAGCAGCTCCGCCTCTATGCCCGGATCTTCGAGCAGAGCGGGCAGGGAATCGTCATTGCCGGGAAGGACGGCACGATCGTGGAGATCAATCCGGCGGTCACCAGGATGACCGGATTCTCCAGGGAAGAATTGATCGGCCAGAAACCGGACCTGTTCGCTTCAGGGCTGTACGATCGGGATTTTTACCGGGAGATGTGGGGGCAGATCGAGAGATCCGGCTTCTGGCAGGGGGAACTCAGCGAGCGGCGCAAGGACGGAAGCCTGTTTTCGACCTGGACTTCGATCAGCGCGATCCGGGACGAGGAAGGCAGCGTTGCCAACTACATCGCCATTTTCGGCGATCTTTCCGAGAACAGGGCTTTCGAGGAGAGAGTCAACCAGCTCGCCTATTTCGATTCCCTGACCGGGCTGCCGAACCGGATGCTGCTCTCCGATCGAACCGATTCCGCGATCCGGGCAGCGGAGCGCGAAAAATCCAGCCTGGCCCTGCTGATGCTGGATCTCGACCGTTTCAGGAATATCAACGATACTCTGGGTCACCCGTTCGGGGATCGTTTGCTTCGCGAAACCGCTGCGAGATTCAGGAATGCATTGCGGGAGGAAGACACGGTGAGTCGTCTCGGCGGCGACGAATTCCACATTCTTCTTCCAGGATGCGATGCGGAAGCTGCCGCCGGCGTGGCGAGGAAGCTTCTCGATTGCTTTTCCACTCCTTTCAAAATCGATGCGCATGAACTCGACATCACGGCTTCGATCGGGATCGCGCTTTTCCCGGAAGACGGGCAGAATTTCGAAATGCTGTTCAGGTCTGCAGAGACCGCGATGTACCGGGCGAAGGAAGAGGGAAGGAATCGCAGCGAATTCTACAATACCGGAATGTCCGCACAGTTCGTCGAGCGGATCGCGCTCGAAAACGGATTGCGGCGCGCCATCGACCGGGTGGAACTGCTTCTCCATTATCAGCCGAGGGTGAATCTGCAGACCGGGAGAATCGTCGGGGCGGAAGCGCTGGTGCGCTGGAATCACCCGGAACTCGGCCTGGTTTCTCCCGAGAAATTCGTCCGCATCGCGGAGGAAACCGGGCTGGTCATCCCGCTCGGACGCTGGGTCCTGTGCACTGCATGCAAGGAAGCGGCCGCCTGGATGGGGATGGGACACGACATCACGGTTTCGGTGAACGTTTCAGCACGCCAGTTGATGGAAAAGGATTTCGTCGAGGAAGTGCAGGGCATGCTCGAAGTGAGCGGGCTCGATGCGAAATGCCTGGAACTGGAGATCGTGGAGACCGTCCTGCTCCAGCATCATGAAAGAATTTTCTCGACCATGCATGCGTTGAAGAAGCTCGGCATCCGGATCTCGATCGACGATTTCGGTACCGGGTATTCTTCCCTGAGCTATCTCAAGCGTTTTCCCATCGATGCGGTCAAGATCGACCAGTCCTTCATCGCCGACATCGTGACCGATCCGGACGACGAAGCCATCGTCAACGCCATCGTTTCCATGGCGCACGATCTCAAGCTCGATGTCGTCGCGGAAGGAGTCGAGACCGAAGAGCAGCGCGCTTTCCTTTCGAGGAGGAGGTGCGACGAAATTCAGGGATTCCATTTTTCGCACCCGGTCATTGGCAGCGAAATGAGGGAAATGCTCGCATCCGGAAAGCACATCCAGCCGGTCAGGCCGGAGAATTCCCCTGCCCTGCTGCTGCTCGACGACGAAGAAAACATCCTGCATTCCCTCGTCAGGCTGTTGCGCCGCGACGGGTACAGGATCCTCAAGACCACGAGCGCGAAGGAAGCGCTCGCTTTCATGGCGAGGGAAGAGGTAGGGGTGATCGTCTCCGACCAGAGAATGCCAGAAATGGACGGAGTGAGCTTTTTGAGGCGCGCGAAAAGACTCCATCCGGATTCGATCCGCCTGGTCCTTTCCGGCTATACCGACCTCAATTCGGTGACCGACGCGATCAACGAGGGGGCCGTGTACAAATTCCTGACCAAACCCTGGGACGACGGCCATTTGCGCGAAACCATCCGCGAAGCTTTCCTGAGTTACGGCATAAGGCGCGAGCGGGACAGCCTGCTGGAGGAACTCAAAAACGCCAACGAGGAGCTTTCGCGCTCCAGGGATGCGCTGCAGCATCTCGTCGAAGACAGGACGCTGGAAGCGCTTCGCACGATGGATGTGCTGAAGGCTTCCCAGAATGTGCTCGAATGCCTGCCGATCGGGGTGGTCGGCGTGGACGAGTCCGGTTTGATCGTGCTCGCCAACCGCAAGGCAAGGGAGGAATTCGGGGAGGCGGCCGGAAAGTGGATGGGAGATTGCCTGCCCGATCCGGTTGTAGCATGCGTCCGCGAAGCACTGCAAGGGAATCTTTGCGAACAGGGCAAACTCGAGGATAAGGGGTGCTTCCGCTGTTATCCTCTCGATCCATCCCTGGGCGGAAAAGGGGTGATGGTCATATTCAGGACGAAGGACAGCGATGACTGTTGAAGAGAAAGACCGGAAGGCTTCCGCACAGGAAGAAGAGGATCGTTCCGAAAGGGTCGCTCTGGAACAGGAGGTGGAGCGGCTCTTCAGACACGACGGCGGGGATCCCCTGATGCGCGGGGTGAAGGCCGCGCTGATCGATTTCAGGATCGGAAAATGAGCGCCATCCGGATCGACGAAGTGCTGGAGAAGCTGCAGGGGCTCCCGGCCCTGTCCTCGATTCTCGAGGAACTCCTGGAAAGCTTCGAGGACGAAAATCTTTCCATCCAGAAACTGGAAGAGAGGATCGGAAAGGACCAGGGGCTTTCGGCGAAAGTGCTGCGGGTCGCGAACTCTCCCTTTTACGGTTTTTCATCGAAAATCGGATCGATCCGCCAGGCGGTGGTGGTGCTCGGTTTCGACAGCGTGCGCTCCATCGCGGTGGCGAGCGGCATCATCGATACCCTTTCCGGGCTCGATTCCAGAGCCTTCTGGGAGCATGGATCTGGCACAGGAAGTTGCGCGAGGGAGATCGCGAAAAGGGTGGGTTTGCATCCAGAAGCGGCTTTTGCCGCTGGATTGCTGCACGATGTCGGCAAACTGGTGCTGGAAATGCATTTCACCCAGGAATTCGGCATGGCGCTCGAACATGCGAGGCGCGAGGATTGCGAAATGATCGTCGCCGAGAAGGAAGTGCTGGGAATCGACCATTGTCAGGTCGGTCATGCGGTTGCGGCGCGCTGGAAGTTCCCCTGGGCCATGCAGGTTGCGATCCGCGACCATCACCATCCTGACGGGGAAGTGCTCACGGACGTGGTGCATGTCGCCAATGCGCTTTGTCATGCGCTCGCGATCGGAAATTCCGGCTATGATTTCGTTCCCAGGATTTCCCATGCAGCCTGGCAAAGGCTCGGGCTCGATTTCGCATGGCTGAAGGAATGTTTCGCAGAGGTTTCGAAAAAACGTTTCCCGGTTTCATCTGGAAAGGAGTGAATCGGTGCAGTTTTCCCCCATGAGGCAGATTTCCTGGATTTCCGATCTCCACCGCTTCGGACTGGAAGCGGTGGAATCGGGGGATGTCACGGTATTTTACGGCAGGATCCTGAAGCATGTCGTGGAAGGATTCCAGGCGAAATCAGGATGTTTCGGGCTGCTCGAAGAGGATGGATTGATGGTCGTGGCCGGCATCGACCTGCCGGAAGAAGTGATCGGAAGCAGGGTCGAGGACGGGGTGATGGGCTGGGTGGTGAAAAATGGGCAGCCGCTCCTGCTGCAGGGTGACGTTTCGGAAGATCCGCGCTTTTCCTTTTCAGTCGAAAAGAAAAGAAGGGAACAAGGTTTTTCCTCCATCTGCTGGCCGCTCGTCGACAGGAATTCGGTGATCGGCTGCATCAGCGTGAACCGGAGCCCGGGAATGGCTCCTTTCAGCGAAGAGGATCTCGCGCATGGCTCCGCGCTGCTCGATCTGGTCAGCCTGGCGCTCGGCAATGTTCGCATGCACATCGAACGGAAGGGAAGGCTGGAGGAGTTGCAGTTGCTCAACAAAAGGATCGAGGACGCGCAGAATCAGCTACTCCAGTCCGAGAAAATGGCTTCCATCGGCCAGCTTGCTGCCGGCGTCGCGCACGAGATCAACAACCCTATCGGCTATGTCAATTCCAATCTCGGCACCCTGCAAAGGCACATCTCGGACATTTTCACCGTGCTTTCCGCCTACGAGGCGGGCGTATCCGAAGAAAACGTGAAGGAACTCGCGGAAAGACTGGAAATCGACTATATCCGCACCGACATCCTGGAACTTCTCAATGAAAGCCAGGAAGGAATCGCAAGGGTCAGGAAAATCGTCCAGGATCTCAAGGATTTTTCCCATGTGGACGAGGCGGAATGGCAGTTCGCAGATCTGCACAGGGGGCTGGAGAGCACGCTCAACATCGTTCACAACGAGCTGAAATACAAGGCCACGGTGGTGAAGGAATACGGGCGGATTCCGGAAGTGGAATGCCTTCCCTCGCAGCTCAACCAGGTTTTCATGAACATCCTGGTGAATGCGGCGCATGCAATCAAGGAAAGCGGTATCATCAAGGTCAGGACCGGCGTTTCGGACGGGGAGGTCTGGGTGGAGATATCGGACACCGGGCAGGGCATTCCGAAGGAAAACCTCGGCAGGATTTTCGCCCCCTTCTTCACCACGAAGCCGGTCGGCAAGGGAACCGGGCTCGGCCTTTCCCTTTCCTACAGCATCATGCAAAAGCATGAAGGAAGGATCGAGGTGGAGAGCGAGATCGGCAAGGGAACCACTTTCAGGGTGATTCTCCCGGTCCGGCAGAAGGAAGCGAAGGCAGCCTGATGGGGATCGAAAAGGAAGCGACGCTGCTCCTCGTGGACGACGAGGTCAACATACTCAATGCCCTGAGGCGCCTTCTGAGACCTTTGGGATGCAGGGTGTTCGTGGCCGAAAGCGGAGCCGCGGGGCTCGAGATTCTTGCGAAGGAAAAAGTCGATCTCGTCATTTCGGACATGAGGATGCCGCAAATGAGCGGGGCGCAGTTCCTCGAAGAGGTGAGGCGCCTTTATCCTGAAGTGATGCGCATCCTGCTCACAGGATATTCGGACATGAGTTCCACGGTCGCCGCGATCAACCGCGGCGAGATCTACCGTTACATTTCCAAGCCATGGGAGGACAACGACGTTCTCCTCGCGGTGAAGCATTCCCTGGAGAAGCGCTTTCTCGTGCTGGAAAAAATCAGGCTCGAGGAACTCACCCGGCGCCAGAACCAGGAACTGAAGGAACTGAACGCAGGGCTCGAAGCCAAGGTCGCGGAGAGGACCGAGGAAATCAGGCGCGCGAATGTTTCGCTCGAATCGGCCAACCGGAAGCTGAAGGAGAATTTCCTCACCTCGCTCAAGGTGTTTTCCAGCCTGATCGAATTGCGCGGAGGTGGGCTTTCCGGTCATTCCAGAAGGGTCGCGGAACACGGCAGGCGTCTTGCACTGCAAATGGGATTGTCCGCATCCGAAGTCCAGGACATCCTGTTCGCGGGCCTGCTGCACGACATCGGCAAGATCGGGCTCCCGGACAATGTCATCGCCAAACCGGTCACCCGTCTCAATGCAGAGGAGAGGGTGGAAATGGCCAAACATCCCAAGACCGGGCAGGCTGCGCTGATGAGCATGGAAGACCTGAAAAATGCAGCAGCTTACATCCGTTCCCACCACGAAAGATTCGACGGCCTGGGTTATCCGGACGGACTGCAGGGGCTCGCCATCCCGCTCGGCGCGAGGATACTCGCTGTCGCAAACGAATACGACGGGCTGGTGCAGGGGACGATCCTGCCGAAGCAGTTGTCGGCTTCCGATGCCTGCAACTTCCTGCTGGAAGGAAAGGGAAGGCGTTACGATCCCCAGGTCGTCGACGCATTCATCGCCATGCTCGGATTGCAGACGGAATCGCGAACCCAGACCAGGGAAATGAAGGTCGGCGTGGATGCGCTCAGGCCGCGCATGATCCTTTCCAGGGACCTCATGGCAGGGGACGGTTTTCTGCTGTTGTCGAAGGATTACGTGCTGGACGAATCGCTCATCGAACAGATCCGCGGTTATCAGGAATCGACGGGCAAGGAACTCGGCATTTTCGTAAGAATCCAGGGGGATTGAGCCATGAGAATCATTGCAGTGGACGACGAGGAAAACATCCTGCACGCGCTGAAGAGATCCCTAAAAGGGAGCGGATGGGATTTCGAAACCTGTTCTTCCGCCCATGCCGCCCTTTCCAGGGCGAAGGAAGGTGTTGCGTACGACGTGGTGGTCGCCGATTACCGCATGCCTGAAATGGACGGGGTTTCCTTCCTCGAAGAATTCAGGAAAATCCAGCCGGATGCGGAGCGGATCATCCTGAGCGGTTATGCGGATTTCGGCGCATTGACCGATGCGATCAACCGGGTGGAAATTTTCAGGTTCATTCCGAAGCCGTGGGACGACCTGGAATTCGCGCGCGCGCTCCAGCAGGCTGCGGATCGCAGGCATCTCCTGATGGAGAACCGGAGGCTCGCAGACCTCGTGCGGGTGCAGCAGGGAAAGCTGTCCCGCCAGGAAATGGAATTGAGGCGGCTCGAAGAGGAGAGTCCTGGAATCACCCGGGTGAAATGGGGACCGGACGGCTCCGTCCTTCTTGAGGATTTCGATTAAGGCATGGCCGATTACGACGAAGAAGCCCGAAGACTCGTCATCAAGCTGGTGTATTACGGACCCGCCCTTTCCGGGAAGACCACCAACCTGATGCAGCTCCACGAAATGCTGGGAACGGAGTTGAAGGGAGATCTGATGACGCTCGAGACGCAGAACGACAGGACGCTTTTCTTCGATTTGCTTCCGGTGGGTTTTCGCGCGCCTTCCGGTCTCATGGTCAAATTCAGGCTGTTCACCGTTCCGGGCCAGGTGATCCATGACGGAACCAGGAAAGCGGTGCTGTCGAGAGCGGACGGGGTCGCCTTCATCGCCGATTCGCAGAAGAACCAGAGCCTCAACAATGCGGAATCGTTCCGGAATCTCGCCGAGAATGCGGGCAGGGTGGGGATCTCCTTCGAGGATCTTCCGCTCGTGGTGCAGTACAACAAGCGCGATCTGCCCGGAATCGTCGAGGAGGAGGAAATCCTAGCGAGATGGAGTAGTACGAAATGGCCGGTGATCTTCGCTTCGGCTGCGCGCGGGGAGGGCGTGAAGGAGACGCTGGAGGCGCTGCTTCGTCCCGTTTATCTTTCCCTCGATGCGGATTTCGATCTCGAAACTGAACATGGTCTCAGCCTGGAAGGCTTTGTCGGATCGGTGTTGAAGGGGGAAACATGAGCTTCGACAGGGAGGCCGATCTTTCCGAACTGCTTTCCGGAGAAGGGCTGGAATCCCTGGGAAAGAGCCTGGCCGGGCTTCTCGGCGAGGATTATGCGCTGGTGTCCTCGAAAGGGGAGTGGCTCCTCGGGCGGGCCGGGGAAGGAAGGAAAAGCATTTCCATCCGTCTCGAACTGGAGCCGCTCGGGCATCTGGAAGCTTCCTGCGACGAGGCCCGCCTCAGGGGGGCAGCCGGCCTGGTGACGGCCCTGCTGAAGGAGGCGAGGCGCTACCACATGGCATCCGAACTCCATCTGGAGGCGGTGCATGCCGACTACGAGGCATTGCAGGAAAAACACCATTCCCTGCTCAAATCAGAGGAGAAATACCGTAAGCTCGCTGCCGAACTCGACCTCAGGGTGAAGGAACAGGTCAGAACCATCGAAACGGCGCAGCGGCAACTCTATCAGGCCGAAAAGCTCGCCTCTGTCGGCCAGCTCGCTGCAGGGGTCGCGCACGAAATCAACAATCCTCTCGGATTCGTGCGCAGCAACCTGGCCACTGCCGGAAGTTACCTGAAGGATCTGAAAGGGCTATCCGGTCTCGAAGGCGCATCCGTTTCCAGTTACTGGAAGGCCAATGGACTGGATTTCGTACTCGAGGACTTTGCGCAGCTTCTCGAAGAATCGGTGACCGGGGTGGACAGGGTGGCGAGGATCGTCTCCAACCTCAAGGATTTCTCCAGCGTGGACGGTTCCGGGAAAAAATCGGTCGATCTTTGCGAGAATCTTCGCTCTGTGGGAGAGCTGGTTTCCGGACAGGCAGGGGGCAGGATCGAATTCGAATACGATCTTTCCCCCCTTCCCCCCTTTTCATGCTTTCCCGGCCACATCAACCAGATGCTGCTCAACATCCTGATGAATGCCGTGCAGTCGATCGAAGGCGGCGGAAGGATCCGGATTTTCAGTCGCTTCGAATCCGGTGAAATCCTGATCGGCATCGCGGACGACGGATGCGGCATTCCGGATGAAGCCATTTCCAGGGTTTTCGATCCGTTCTATACCACGAGGGTGGTCGGTTCCGGAACCGGACTCGGGCTCACGGTGAGCCGCGACATCGCAACCGCGCATGGCGGAAGCATCGGCATCGAAAGCGCCCCGGGCAGGGGGACGGAAGTGCGGATCAGGTTTCCTGCGGGAGGGGGCAAATGAACGACTACCAGTCCCTTTTCACCGGAAGCCCCGGACTTCCCGTGGAAACCGGGTCGCAATCCTATCGGATCCTGCTGGTGGACGACGAGCTCAATGTGCTGCGCGCGCTGCAGAGGATTTTCAGGAGGGAGAATTACCGGATCTCGACCGCTTCCAACGGAAACGAGGCGCTCGATCTGCTTTCGACCGAAGATTTCCATCTGATGATTTCCGATTACCTCATGCCCGGCATGAATGGAGCGGAATTGTTGAGGAGGGCGAAAGAGATCCAGCCGGAGATGATCCGCATCATGCTCACCGGTCATGCGGACACCAATGCGGTGATGGGGGCGATCAACGAAGGCGCGGTCTACAAGTTCATCCTGAAGCCCTGGAACGACGACGATCTCAGGATCACGGTCGCGCTCGCGCTGGAGCAGTACGACCTGATTCGCAAGAACCGCGAGCTGAAGAAGGAGAACGAGAAGAAATCGAAGGAAATCACCGCGCTCTCGCGGATTGCGGTATCGAACCGCAGCCAGCTTGCCATCATGCTCTCCAAGAAAAACCTGCTCTCGCCGGTCCAGGTGCAGGAGCTGCACAGGCTGCAGCAGCAGAAGAAGGAGCCGATCATCCATCTGCTGCTCGAGAAGGGCTGGGTGGGGGAGAAGGATATCCGCCGCATCCTGAAGGACGAATTCCTTTTCGAGGAGGTTTCCCTCTCCGAATTCGCGATCGATCGGGCGATTTCCGAGCTGATTCCGAGGAGCTTCTGCGAGCGCCAGCTCGTGGTGCCGCTCAGAATGGAAGGGCGGCGCATCATGCTCGCCGTGGCCGATCCGCTCGACACCGGCCTCATCGACGACCTGAGATTCGTCTCCGGCCTGGATGTTCAGGTCGTGATGGCAAGCGTTTCCGAAATCAGGGAGAAGCTTGCCGAGCTCTACGGACAGAGCGGATCCGTTTCCTTCGAGGACATGGAAACCCTGGTCTCCGAAACGGATCCCTACGAAGGGGTGGAAGTCGTCATCGAGGACGAGGACGATGCGAGCCTCGAGGAACTGTTGCGCGGAACCGAAGCGCCTCCCGCGATCCGCCTCGTGAATGCGGTGATTCTGGAAGGGGTGAGGCTGGGCGCGAGCGACATCCACATCCAGCCGAGGACCAAAAGCGTCGCGGTGCGCTACCGTATCGACGGGGTGCTTCTCGACAAGATCCAGATTCCGAACTCCCTGCTTCCTACCATCGTTTCCCGCATCAAGATCATGTCCGAACTCGACATCGGAGAGAGGAGAAGGCCGCAGGACGGCAGGATCACGGTGAAGACCCCGCTCAGGATCGTCGATTTCAGGATCTCCACCCTGCCCACCATCAACGGCGAGAAGGTGGTGATGCGCCTGCTCGACCGCAATGCGGTGATCCGCGACATCTCGGAATTCGGTTTTTCGGAATCCGATTTCTTCAAGGTGAAGCGGATGGTCAGCAAGCCGCAGGGAATCGTGCTCGCGACAGGCCCCACCGGCAGCGGCAAGACCACCACCCTGTACGGGCTGATGCAATACAATGCGACGCTGGAAAAGAACTACATCACCATCGAGGATCCGGTCGAATATTATCTCGACATCGCAGGGCAGGTTCTCATCAAGGAAAAGATCGGTCTCAATTTTCCCACCGTGCTGCGCGCCATCCTGCGCCAGGATCCGGACGTGATCCTGATCGGGGAGATCCGGGATTTCGAAACCGCCGAAGTGGCTTTTCATGCCGCGCTCACCGGACACATGGTGTATTCGACCCTGCACACCAATTCGGCGCTGGCGACGCTCGCACGGCTTTTCGATCTCGGAATGAAGCCTTATGTGGTGGCGAGCGCGCTGGAAGGAATCATCGCGCAGCGGCTGGTGAGGAAGATCTGCACGCATTGCCGCGAGGAGATTGTCCCTTCCCCGGAGATCGTCGAATTCTTCGAGCCCGATTTTTCCCGGGCAGGAATCAGGGCTTACCGAGGCGCCGGCTGCCATCATTGCAACCAGACGGGATACAAGGGAAGGCTCGGCATTTACGAGGTGCTTTCCATGAACCGCAGGCTTCGTTACCTGATTTCGAGCGGGGCGAGCATGCTGGAGACGGAGGAGGAGGCGAG
>JABEVD010000200.1 GCA_013044025.1 Burkholderiales bacterium | reverse complement strand
TAGGCGAATCGCACGGCAATGCGATGGTTGCTGAAACTCCACAATTCCTTGATCAGCCGGTATTCCAGTTCGCGCGCCCACTTCCGTTGCAGAAACGCGCGAACCTGTTCGCGTCCTGCTGGAAATTCGACCCGGTTTCTCCAAAGGGTGTCTTGCGTGTAGACGAGCACAACGCGATCCGGATCGCGGGAATTCCATGCGTCTTCTGCCAGACGGACTTTTCTCAGGGCCGATTCCGGGTCGAATGGGGGGAAGGGCGGTCTGGTCTCCATAGATTTTTCTCCTCGTGTAGACAGAATTGTCTACACGTCAGGCTATACGAAGTAGACAGGTTTGTCTACAATGTTCCCATGAAATCGAAAGAAAATCCTCCTGCAAGGGACCGCATCCTCCTCACGGCACACGATCTTTTTTACCGTCATGGCGTACGGGCCACCGGGATCGACCGTTTGATTGCAGAGTCCCGGGTAACCAAGGTCACGTTCTACCGCCATTTTCCGGGCAAAAACGACCTGATCCGCGCCTTCCTGGAATACCGGCACCAGCGCTGGCTTGCCTGGTTCGACGATGCGCTCCAGCGTCATGGCAGGGATGCGCGCGCGCTGGTACCGGTCATGGCAGAGTGGTTCCGGCAAGATGAATTCAGGGGCTGTGCCTTCATCAATACGGTCGGTGAATTGGCCGATGACCTGCCGGATGTGGTCGACATCGCGAGAAGACACAAGGAAGACGTCATTTCCGTGATTTCCGGCCTGATTCCGGCAACGGCCAATCGCCGCGATCTTGCCGGAGCGCTGGCCGTGGCAATCGATGGCGCAATCGTGCGCGCACAATATGATGCTACGCCCGACAATGCATTGCAGGCATTGGCAACGATCATCGACGCACTGGTCCCGAGGCGGTCCCGGGAAGGACAGCGCCCGGGATCCTGATTCCTTCACAAAGACCGATGCGCCGAAATTTCCCTGCTGCGCATCAGCTTGTAGGCCGCAGGAATGACGAACATGGAAAGCAGCGGGGCGGTGATCATGCCGCCCACCATCGGGGAGGCGATCCGGCTCATGATTTCGCTTCCCGTGCCGCCGCCGAGCAAGACCGGAAGAAGCCCGGACAGGATCACGGCGACCGTCATCGCCTTGGGGCGCACCCTCAATACGGCCCCCGTCCGGATGGAGTCAACAAGATCCGGTTCCGAAGATGCAATTTTTTCGTGAGAGGCCTGCTTCAGATAGATCAGCATGACGATGCCGAATTCGGATGCGACACCGGCCAGCGCGATGAACCCGACTGCGGTGGCGATGGAAAGGTCGTATCCCATCCAGTACAGGAACCAGATTCCTCCGGTGAGCGCGAAGGGTAGGGTCGCAAGGATCAGAAATGCCTCGTCGAGGCGTCCGAGGGTGAGATAGAGCAGGACGAAAATGATCAGGATCGTAGCAGGAACGACGATCTTCAGCCTCTGGTTGGCGCGCTCCATGAATTCGAACTGCCCTGAATAGGCGAGGCTGATGCCGGGCTTCAACTGGACTTTCCTGTCGATCGCTTTGCGCAGATCGGAGACGACCGAAGCCAGATCGCGCCCCATCACGTCGACATATACCCATCCGGAGAGGCGGGCGTTTTCCGTCCTGATCATGGGCGGGCCGTCCGAAACATGAATGTTCGAGACCATGCCGAGCGTGATCTGCGCACCATCCCTGGTGACGATGGGCAGCGTCTCGAGTTTTCCCACCGTGTCGCGCCATTCACGCGGATAGCGCAGGTTGATGGGGTAGCGCGCCAGCCCTTCGACCGTTTCGCCGACATTCTCCCCGCCGATCCATCCGCTCACCACGTCCTGGATGTCCGAGACATTGAGCCCGTAGCGGCTGGCTGCCTGCCTGTCCATGTCGATGTCGACATAGCGGCCCCCGGTGGATCGCTCCGCGAAAGCGGAAGAGACCCCTGGAACGCCTTTTGCGATGTCCTCGACCTGCAGCGCAACCTGATCTATGTCGGCAAGGCTGTTTCCCGAGATCTTGATCCCGATCGGGCTCTTGATTCCCGTTGCCAGCATGTCGATGCGGTTCCTGATCGGCGGCACCCAGATGTTCGAAAGACCCGGAACCCTGACTGCCCTGTCGAGTTCCTCGATCAGCTTCTTCTCGGTCATGCCCTTGCGCCATTGCTCTTTCGGCTTGAAGCGGATGACGGTCTCGAACATCTCGATGGGCGCAGGGTCGGTCGCGGTCTCCGCACGCCCCGCTTTTCCGAACACTTGCTCGACTTCCGGAACGGATCGGATCATCCTGTCGGTCTGCTGCAACAGTTCGGAAGCCTTGCGCACGGAAAGCCCGGGCAGTGCGGAAGGCATGTAGAGCAGATCGCCCTCGTCGAGCGGCGGCAGAAATTCTCCGCCAAGCCGCGCCAGCGGCCAGAATGAAGTCAGAAATATCAGGAAAGCGCAGGCAAGCGTCGATTTGGGACGGGACAGGACGATGTCGAGCAACGGCCTGTAGATCCGGATCAGCCATCTGTTCAGGGGATTGGCCGTCTCTTCGGGAAGATTCCCCCTGATCCAGTAGCCCATCAGCACCGGGACCAAGGTCACCGAAAGGGCGGCGGCCGAAGCCATGGCATAGGTTTTGGTATAGGCGAGGGGCGAAAAAAGCCTTCCCTCCTGGGCCTGCAGCGTGAAAATCGGCACGAAGGATATGGTGATGATGAGCAGGCAGAAAAAAAGCGCAGGCCCCACTTCGACTGCAGCATCCGTCACCACTTCCCAGTGCGCCTGACCTTCCAGCCTTTCACCGGGATGAGCCTCCTTCCAGGATTCGATTTTCTTGTGCGCGTTTTCGATCATCACGATCGCCGCATCCACCATCGCGCCGATGGCGATGGCAATTCCGCCCAGAGACATGATGTTGGCATTGATGCCCTGGTATTTCATCACGATGAAAGCCGTCAGGATGCCAAGAGGAAGCGAGACGACGGCGACAAGGGAGGAGCGGAGATGCCAGAGGAATGCGCCGCAAACCAGCGCGACGACGATGAATTCCTCGAAGAGTTTGTGGCGCAAAGTCTCGATCGCCCTGTCGATCAATCCGCTGCGGTCGTAGGTCGGAACGATCTCCACTCCTTCGGGCAGGCTCTTCCGGAGTGCTTCGATTTTCGCATGGATTGCCGACAAGGTGGACCTTGCATTCTTTCCCGAACGCAGGAGGATCACGCCGCCCACCGTCTCCCCCTGGCCTTCGAGTTCGGCAATTCCCCTGCGCATTTCAGGGCCGATCCGGATCTGTGCGACATCCCCCATCGTGACCGGCACATTGTTCGCGAGCTTCAAGGTAATGGCTTCGAAATCCTGAATCGATTTCAGGTATCCGGATGAGCGCACCATCATTTCCGCTTCGCCCTGTTCGAGGACCGATCCTCCTGCTTCCAGATTGGCGCCTGCTATGGCCTTCTTCATGTCGTCGAAGGTGATTCCGAGGCTTGCGAGCTTCACCGGATCCGGGATTACCTGGTATTGCCTGACCATTCCGCCGATCGCCGCGACTTCGGCCACGTTCGGGAGAGATTTCAGCTCGTATTTCAGGAACCAGTCCTGGAGGGATCTCAATTGCGAAATGTCGTGACGCCCGGATTTGTCCACCAGCGCATATTCGTAGATCCAGCCCACGCCCGTCGCGTCCGGCCCGAGCGCGGGTTTTGCGGCTGGAGGAAGTTTGCCCTGGATCTGGTCGAGGTATTCGAGGACTCGCGAGCGCGCCCAGTACAGATCCGTCCCATCCTCGAACAGCACATACACGTAGCTGTCGCCGAAAAAGGAATAGCCCCTCACCGTTTTCGCTCCGGGAACGGAAAGCATGGTCGTGGTCAGCGGATAAGTGACCTGGTTCTCGACGATCCTGGGCGGCTGTCCGGGATAGCTGGTCCTGATGATGACCTGCACGTCGGAGAGATCGGGAAGCGCATCGACCGGGGTACTCTGCAATGCCCAGATTCCCCAGCCGGTCGCGAAAAGGGATGCGATGAGGACCAGGATCCGGTTCGCCACCGACCAGCGGATGAGCTTTGCGATCATGGCTTCATTTCCTTCGCAGGATGGCCGTGCGCCATGACGCCGGCAAGGCTCGCTTCGGAATCGATCAGGAATTGTCCGGAGGATGCGATTTCCTGGTTTTCGTGAAGGCCGGACAGGATCACGGTCCTGTCTCCGATTTCCTCGCCTGCATTCACTTCGACGGGGACGAATCTGCCGCCTCCTCTGGAAACCATGACGAGCGTCCTCTTTCCGGTACTGATGATCGCTTCCGAAGGCACGGCAAGCGCAGTCTTGCGCGCCGAATGACCTATCCTCACCTGGGCGGATGCCCCGGGGCGCAATTTCAAATCCGGATTGGGAAGAGAGATCCTGACTTTCACGGTGCGGCTCGCTTCGCTCATCACCGGAAGGACTGCTTCCACTTTTCCCTCGACAGTCTCTCCGGAAAATATTCTTGCGCTGACCCTGTCACCTTCATGCACTTCATTGGATCGGGACTGCGGAACGGCCGCATCCAGCCAGACCCTGGAGAGCCCGTTGATGCGCACCAGGGTCTGACCTGCCGATATGTTCATGCCCTGGCGTATTTCGAGAGACTGGATCACGCCCGACAAAGGCGAGCGCAGCGTGAAGGAGGAAAAAGCCTGATTGCTCCTTTCGATTTCCCTCCTGTCATTTGCTGGGATCCCTGCAAGGCGCATTCTTTCTCTTGCAGCTTCCTTGAGCGAAGGGTCCGCCTGGGCAGCCAGGAATTCGTTTTCGGCCGCAGTCCATTCCGGGATCGAAAGCGTTGCGATCGCATCGCCTTTTGCGATGATGTCTCCAGGCGCGAGCCCGGATACCTTCTCGACGAATCCGCCTGCGCGCGCCTGGAGAATGGCCACTTCACGCTCGTCGAAGCCGATGAGCCCCGATGCGTCGATTTCGGTGGAAAGGGGAATGCGCTCGACTTTCGCGACCCTTACGCCGAGATTCTGCACCACGGCAGGACTGATCCTGATCCCTTCGCCCTGCATTTTTTCTCCCGCGATCCTGGGCAGGAGATCCATGTCCATGTAGGGGGATTTCCCGGGCTTGTCGAAATGCTGTTCCGGATGCATCGGATCGTACCAGTACAGGATTTTTTTGGAGCTTGCGGCAGGCATTTCCGCTGGATGCTTGTCGCGTTGCCAGAAAAAAAGCGATGCAAGCAGCAGGATCGCCACGGACGAAATGGCAAGGATTTTGGTCATGGTGCAGTTCCCGGAAGCATTGCGTAATGGAGTCGAACCGAGGCGAGGCTCAGGCTGCTTGCGAGTTCGATGGCCCTGAGTTCCGTTTCGATGCGCTCCCGGCGGGCTGCCGCGAGATCGGCGAGGCTGGCTTTCCCGGATTTCCAGTCGGCCCGGATCAGGCTGATTTTTTCGTCGGCGAGCGGTAGCAGCACTTTCTTCTGGCGTTCGAGCGAATCCTTCAGACGCCGATACTCGGCCATGTCGGATTCGAGCATGGCGTTGTGTTCCCTGACCGTCGCATCCCGCTCGGCGTCGAGCGCTTCCTTTTCGGCGATTTTGGCGGCGATCTTCGGATCCTGGCGCGACTCAGGAAACATCGGCAGCGCGATGGTGAACTGAAAGGAAGCCATGTTGCCGAATTGAGGGGCGCGTTGCTGATAGGCGACTTCCACTCCCCAGTCCGGAATTTTCTCGGCCTTCGCTTCCCTGATTTCGGCATCGATTTCGCTGCTCCTGGAATCGAACAGCATCAGTTCTGGATGACGGTGGAGCGCATGGGAGAGCATCGCATGATCGACCGGCCAGTCCGGAACCTCTCCCTGGAGAGGATCGATGGCTGACTTTCCGATCCAGCGTTCGAGTTCCGTGATCGCCTTCGAGCGCCGAGCCAGAAGATCGCTTTCGAGATTGTCGATCGCCATGGCTTCCTGGCGGGGAGTGAGGCCGTCCGCAAGAGATCCCTTCCCGGATGCGATCCTGGCGCGCACTGCGGCATCGAACAGGCGGTTTTCTTCACGAAGCGAAGCGACAAGACCGATCTCCTTTTCTGCAGCGTCCCGCTCAATCCAGGCGGCTGCGGTTGCCCGCAACACATTCAGCTTTTCGATCTGCAACTGCGTCGTGGCGACGGCGGCTTGCGCCTGTGCGTCGTCTGCCTGCGCAGTTCGCTTATCCTTGTTGGGAAATTCCTGCATCAGTCCGATCTTTCTCATCGTCATGAAGTCCTGAGTCAGGCTGTATTGCCCGGGTCCGCTGACCGGAAGATTCTCGATGCCGAGTTCGAGTTTGGGGTCGGGAAGCTGTCCGGCGGAGCGCTTCAAAGAATCAGCGGCAGCGAGATCGGCCGATTTCGCCTTGAGTTGCGGCGCGCGAGACAAGGCGAGGTTCACGGCCTCTTCGAAAGTCAGCGCATGGCTGACCGTGCTTGCGCCGAGCAGCGGTATGGAAAGCGCCACCAGAGCGCCGAGACGGCGTATGAAAAACGACATGAATTTTCTCCTGGGTAAACGAAAAAAGCCGCCCGAGGCGGCAGATTTACCTGTAGAGCCTAATTCCTGAAAGACTGGTGCCGGATTCGCAGGGGAGGGAAAGCGCCCGCCAGTCTGCATGGACGGTCCTGAGCAAATGCTTCGATCGGCGCGGGTTGTTCGACGCGAGCTGCAGTGTAGAGAAGGGCGAAAACAGGGGCTGGAACGTGAGATGCCTGGGAAGGCGCGGATTTGTCGCAATGCAGCTTGCAAAGCACGCCAGGCTTCTGCTGCATGCCGCCTGCGCTTTGCGGCGCATGCAGGGAGGCCATTTTCGGCTCATCCATCGGACAGGAATAGGACGCCAGCGCGAACTGACTCCATCCCAGCATCGCGAGGCAGAAGATTGCGATCAATCTGCGAAAATTTCTTGTCGGCATGATCGGAATCTAGGCGAATGCGGCCTCGCTGTCAATCCGGAATCCGCGTTCCGCACTTTGAATGGATGCAGGACGACAGGATGGCAGCCGTGGCATTTTCCCTTTCGATGATCACGATTCCATTGAAACCGAACGGGAGGCAGCATGCGGCGCATCCTGTCGCAAGGGTTTCGTATCATCGAAATGAAGGCGGTCGATCCGGAGAACCTTGTATCCAATCCGCTTGCCAGTGCGCACTTAGGAACCTGTCAATTCTGACAGGTTCCCTGCCGGACTGCATGATTTAGAATCATTATGCCGTGCGGTTTTCAGTTGTAACTTGAAACTTCATGCCCCTTGTTTGCCGTTCGGCATCACTTCGCGCAGGGATGTTTTCGACTTGTGAAATTAAAATAAAGGGAGGATGAAGATGTCGGAATGGTATTTGGGAGAAATACGGAATTTTGCCGGAAAGACGGTTCCGAAGGGATGGTTGCCGTGCAGCGGACAGTTGCTGGGGGTCAACCAGAACCAGGCGCTTTTTTCACTGATCGGCACCGCTTACGGCGGCGACGGCAGGGTCAATTTTGCTCTTCCCGATCTGCGAGGTCGGGTCGCAGTCGGGAGCAACCCCACGGATTACACGCTGGGCGCCAAGGGCGGGCTGGAGAATGTCACCCTGACCACGGCACAAATTCCCCGGCACAGCCACGCTTTCAACGCACGGCTAGAGGCAGGTACGACTCCGGCGGTCGCCGACAACTACCTGTCCTCTGCAGGGGGAAGCGCTCCGCAGGCGATTTACGCGCAACCTGGAACCGGGATCCCGCTCAACCCGCAAAGCATCGGCAACTATGGCGGCAGTGGGCCGCACAACAATCTGCAGCCCTATCTTGCGACCAACTACTGCATTGCGGTAACCGGAATCTATCCCTCGCGCAACTGACCTACGGAGAAAAATATGAGCGATCCATATATCGGAGAAATCCGCCTTTTTGCCGGCAATTTCGCACCGGCCAACTGGAGCTTTTGCGACGGCAGCCTGATCAGAATTGCGGACAATCAGGCGCTTTTCGCCGTGATCGGAACGACTTACGGCGGCGACGGTGTCAATACTTTCGCGCTGCCCGATTTTCGCGGCCGGGTGGGCGTCAACCAGGGGCAGGGACCCGGACTATCCAGTTACAATCTCGGGCAAGTCGGCGGAACGGTCGACGTCACCCTCACCACGTCGAGCACCCCTGCGCACAATCATGCCCTCAATACCGCAGGAACTTCTGCCACGACCCCAACTGCGGGAACATCGGTTTCTTTCGCCAACACGACGGGTCAGAACGTGATGTATGTCAAGGATGGCGTATCCGCGAGCAAGGTGAGTCCGGCCGGAAATACGATCGGTAAGAGCGGCGGTTCCATGCCGCACGACAACCTGATGCCCGGTCTGTCGGTGAACTACATCATCAGCCTGTACGGCATCTTTCCTCAATCCTGACAGGAGAAAAACATGGATGGATTCATCGGAGAAATCCGCCCCTTCGCATTCGGTTTCGTCCCGCAGGGCTGGTTGCCCTGCAACGGTTCGTCACTTCCGATCGCGCAGTATTCGGTTCTTTATGCGATCATCGGTACCATTTACGGCGGCAACGGCACCAGCACTTTCAATCTTCCCAACCTGAACGGAAGCACCCCGGTTGGAAGCGGAAACAGCCCGAGCACAGGCAATTGGCCGCTCGGTGGTCAGTCCGGCACGGAATCGGTGACGCTCACCACGAACGAAATCCCTGCCCACAATCATGCCGTGAACATGGAAGTCGTTTCCAGTCCAACGAATATTCAGAGCAATACATTGTCTACGCCGGTGAGCAACTCCTCCTGGCTGACTCACCCGTTGACGATTCCCGCTCCCGACCATGCGGTGCCCATTCCCAATTTTACTCCTTCGACGGCTGGAAATCCGGATACAATCCTGAATCAATCGAGCGTCGGAGCAGCAGGGGAGGGATTGCCGCACGAGAACCGCCAGCCATATCTCGCGATCCAGTATTGCATCTGCAACGAAGGTGTTTTTCCTCCCCATTCCTGAGACAAAAGACCGGCCCGCAATGCGGGCCCCTGCAACATTTTGCAACAATGTAGGGTTGCAAAATTGCGAATTAATCCTTATTCTCAGGATTATGCTTCGATATCAGAAAACTGAAATGGGGTAAAGGAATGACCGAACATGAGGAACAGCAATCTGGGGCCATCGTCAAAAAAGCCTGGATGACTCCCGAGGTATTCGATCAGAGCATCGTCGAGAGCACAAATCTTGCCAAATTCTCGAGCCCAACCGAATATTCCGTTCCGGGTAGCGCCAGCTATGGCGCCGGTTCCTGATTCTCAGAACAGGGCGCCTGGTCCATGCATTATTTGATTTCCGGCCTGAAGGTCGAGTCGGATATACGGCTTCCAGGAGTTTCCGAAACGCCCCAGGATAAAAACGGGCCGGATGTTCGGGTAAGAAGGGGCAAGATCTCTTCCTTTTCGTCCGCAACGCATGGTGGCCCGAACTGGTCCATTTCGGGCGAGAGTTTCCAGTTCTCGATTCCCAGGATAGCCCGCATGCAGGTGGACTCGGGGCGGGAAATCGTGGTCGCATGTGAAGGCCGGGAGACGGAGGCTGTCCCCTTTCTGCTCGGTACTGCCTTCGGAGTATTGCTGCACCAGAGGAATTCCCTGATTTTGCACGCATCGGCCGTTTCCTTTCAAGGGCGAGCGATCGCCCTCTGCGGCCCGAGCGGGGTTGGAAAATCGACCCTTTCGGCTGCGCTTTGCCAGTCCGGGTGCAGCTTCATCAGCGACGATGTTTCCGTCGTGAGCTTCGGGAACGGAATGCCGATGGTTCTATCGGACAGTCGCCAGCATCGTTTGTGGGCGGATGCGATAGAACACCTTTCTCTTTCCGATCGCAAGGGAGAAGCCGTGCGCGATCCGATCGAAAAATTCCATGTCGAACCGGTTTGCAAAAGCGATGCCGTTCCTCTTTCCAGAATAATCGTATTGCGGCAGTCGTCGATGGCAGGAAAGGAAACTGTCGTCGAGCCGCTTGGCTTGTCTGACGCGGCAGCGCTGTTGCGTTCCGATGTTTACCGTTCCAGGCTTGCATCGCGCATGGGGCGCGATGCATCGATATTTTCGCAGATCGCCATGCTGCTTTCCCATGCCAAAGCCTGTCGCCTTACCCGACCGCTGGAGAATGAAAAACTGGAAGAGGTCGTAGATAAGTTACGCAAGATCGTTTTCAGGGAAAGCTGATGGAGGGAAGGATCGTCTGGCTTGCCTCCTTCCTCAAATCCGGCAATACCTGGCTACGCCTGTTGCTTGCCAATTTGTGTTCAGATGAAGAATGTCCTGTTTCAATCAACGCAATAACCCTGCAACAGGACGATATCGTCAACCGCTTCAGTTTCGAAGAGCAGGCGCTGCTTGATTCGAGCCTGCTTTTGCAGCATGAGATCGATGAATTGATACCTGCAATTGTCGAGGGAATCGCAGCCCGGGCCAGCAGCGATATCTATATCAAAATTCACGATGCCTAACGTCATCTGGACGACGGAAAACCAATTGTCGGTTGTGGGTATCGTGGCGTATCGCTATATATCATTCGCGATCCGCGCGATGTGGCCGTATCATCCTCCTTTAATTGCGGCATTTCCATCGACAGGGCGATTGCCTATATGAACACCCCGCATTGCATGTTGGGCGGTTGGCGAAAACGATTCAGCAGACAGATTCCCCAGGAGCAGCAGGACTGGAGCCGTCACGTCGAGAGCTGGGTGGATCAGAAGGATTTACCGGTTCACATCGTTCGTTACGAGGACCTGCATGAAGATCCGGTGGCCAATTTGCGAAAAATCACCCGGTTTCTTGGTATGGAATTTACCGAAGAAAAAATCAGGCATGCGGTACGCAGCACCGAATTCCCGGAACTGCAACGCCAGGAGTTGAAGAGCGGATTTTGCGAACGATCACCGGAATCCTCGGCGCCATTTTTTCGTTCGGGTCGGGTCGGCGGTTGGCGCGAAATCCTGACAGAAGAGCAGCAAGAAGCGATCATGCGGCAGCACCGTCATGTTATGGAACGCTTTGGTTATTTGTAAAGGAAGGATCATGCCTGAAGAAAAATTGCAGCGATCGAAAGATCTGCTTGGCGCGGCAGTAGGGGAAGAATTCCTGATGATGAGCATCGAGAAAGGGAGCTATTTCAGTCTGAATTCTGTCGGTGCCAGGATCTGGGAACTGCTCGAAAATCCACTCACGGTCGGGGAACTGGTGATCAGGCTTGCCGAAGAATACGACGTTTCTCCCGACACCTGCCGCAATGAAGTGGAGACTTTCCTGACCGCTTTGCGCGAGCGCGGAATGCTCAATTAGCTTGCCGCTGCAAGCGTGGTCAGTGATTCACTTGTCGATCCACCGGAGAATTCTCCAGGATGAAATTCATCGCCATCAATATTCGCTTGAGCGCATAGGCGTCTGCCTCCAATCGAGGAGCGCTCAGTTTTTCCTCAATGACATCCAGATCGAAAAGCGCGGCGATTCTCCGGTGGGCGCGAAACGCGCCCATTCTCGAAAGCAGGTTCTCGCGTTGATGATTCATCAAGTCCTGGATTTCTGGAAACGGGCTGAGTTTCTGGTGGCGGAGGCGGATTTTTTCGGGGAGAATTCCCGACATGGCATCGCGGTAAACCCTTCTTTTCCAGCCTTCGCGCAGAAAAAGCCGGCTTGGCAGGGAAAGGGAGAATGCGACCACCCGTCTGTCGAGCATCGGGTAGGCCACCGCCAATCCGTATCTTGAACCCATCAGCGCCCATTGCTCTGCTCGTTTCGTGAGGTGCGGCCCGTTCAGCAGCCCGTATTGATTCATGGTTGCGTTCGGTCCTTCAAGGAACTTGTTTCCATGTGCCTTGTTGGCGAATTCGGGCCGCAAAAAGGCATATGTTGCATCGATGATCATCGGCCCTTTTCTGAACAGGCGTTTCGATCCATTCCAGACTGCGTGGGGCAGCAAGTAACGCAGCAGCTCTCCTTTGAGTATGGTAAAGGTCGACCAGTCGCGTGTATTCCTGAGTGCCAGAATTTCGTGAACGAGGTAGTGCCAGTGTCCGCGGAGAAGCGCTTCGGCAAGCGCTCCCCTTCCGTTGAAAGTCGCGCCTTCGTCCCCTCCCCAGCCGGAAAGCAGCATATTTGCACCATGTCTTGCCGCATCGCTGCATACCCGAATATCAGGGTCGGAATTATCGAGTGGGAGCAACTGATCGCAATCCATTTTCGGTAAAACATAAGACTCCGGATCGTCGATCGAGACCGGACACCAGAGAAGGTCCTTTTCCTGATCGAGCACCGTTTCGACGTAAGGGCGCTCGTCTTGTGCATCGGCCATGGAGGAAAGGAAGGAATAAGCGAGAAGTTTCCGGTTGTCCAGGCGCAATATCCTGGCGGCGAGAATGGTAATCGCCGAGGAATCGAGCCCGCCGCTGAGATGCGCTGCAACCTGCCCATCCTG
>JABEVD010000199.1 GCA_013044025.1 Burkholderiales bacterium | reverse complement strand
GCATATCCTGCCAGAAATCCATTTGAAATCATGAGAAAACTTCCTTTCAGGCAGGTGGATGTCTTCTCCGGCGTCCCCTACAGGGGAAACCCGGTGGCCGTGGTGCTGCAAGCCGAATCCCTCGAAACGGAAGAGATGCAGCGCATCGCCAACTGGACGAACCTTTCCGAGACGACCTTCGTTCTCCCGCCGGAAGACAGGCGGGCCGATTACCGGGTACGCATCTTCACGCCCAGATCCGAACTTCCCTTTGCCGGTCATCCCACCATCGGCACGGCGCACGCCTTGCTGGAAGCCGGGTTTGTGCAGCCGAAGGAAGGAGTCCTGATCCAGGAATGCGGAGCGGGGCTGGTGAAACTCGAGGCGGATCAGGGAACGATATCCTTCGAACTTCCGCAACCCTCTTTTTCCAGACCCGAAGCAAGCCATTTGCAGACTCTGGAAAAAATCCTGGGATGCCCCCCTATCGAGCCATCACTTCTCGTGGATGTGGGCCCTCGCTGGATGGTGGTCCGATTGCAGGATGCAAAAGCGGTGCTGGAACTCAAGCCCGACCTGGCAGAAATGAAGGAGCAAGACCTCGCCCTCGGCAATACAGGCGTGGTGGTTTTCGGAGAATGGGAAAAGGACCGGATCGAGGTCCGTGCCTTCGCCCCCGCTTTCGGAGTCAGCGAAGATCCTGTCTGCGGCAGCGGAAACGGTTGCGTCGCAGCCTATCTCCGGGAAACATCGCAGTTTCGAGGAGAAATCCATTCCTTCCAGGGATCCGTGATGGGGCGGGAAGGCATGATCCGCCTTTCGGTCCAAGCCGACCGGATCCTGGTTGGTGGAAAAGCGGTCACCTGCGTGAGCGGAACCCTGTCCGCCTGATCAAGCCATTTCCACCCGGTTTCTGCCATTTTGCTTGGCCCGGTAAAGCGCACCGTCGGCGTTCTTGAAATATGCGTCGAGATCCGGGCTGAAAGCGGTTTCTTCTCCGTACACGCCGATGCTGATGGTGAAGTTCACACTTTCTCCCCGCATTTCCACCCGACAGGATTCCGTAGCGATCCTGATCCTTTCCGCCGCTTCGTACGCCGCCGCCGGGGAAGTTTCAGGCATGAGCACTCCGAATTCCTCTCCGCCGACCCGAACCGGGATGTCGCATTGCCGAACCGAATTGCGCAGAATTCCGGCGAACTCCACCAGGATCCTGTCACCGGCATCGTGTCCGTAGCGATCGTTGATCTTCTTGAAATGATCGATATCGAGGAAAAGCAGGGAAACCGGCCTTCCAGTTCGCTTCTCGAGTGAAAACACCATTTCGGCCATGGACTGGAAAGCGCGCCGGTTGGGCAATCCGGTCAGGGGATCCGTGCTTGCCTGCATTTCCAGCTCCCTGTCCGTCCTCTCCTTGGCGAGCAGAAGGAATCCGAAGGAAGTCGAGACCGACTCGACGAAGCCGATGAACATCACCGCAACCTGGGAAGCGCTGTGGGAAAACAACCCTTGCGAAGGGTGCAGCAATGCATCCACTCCGCGAATGAAGGCCAGGAGGGAAAAAACCGGGGTGACGATGCCGAGAAATTTCTGAAGGATCGAGTTTTTGCTCCATCCGAAGGCAAGGTCTCGCGACACGATGGCGAGGCAAACGGAAAAATAGAATGTGAACAACGCCAGTCGCATGTATTCAGGAATTCCGATTGCCTGGAGGATCAGCCAGAGCACAAGAAAACCTGCCCATACCATTGCAGTGGAAGGAAATTTCGGATGCGGCCTGGCAAGGCAGGATTTGAAGGCGAAAACCGAAAGCAGAACTGAAGTGAAAAGAAAAGAATTCGCAGCGACGATGACGATGGGCACAGGAATGACCGTTCCTCTCAGGGCCAGGAAGACAAATCCGAGCCCGGCGAAAAATCGTGATTTCCCCCAGATTGCGATGGAACCGTGAACGGAATGCTGGCCGATGACGTAGAGCAGAATCCCCAGAGCGAAGGCAAAATTCGCGACTGTATTTGCCACGAAAAGGGTCCTGATGTCCATTTGCAGAGGATTGTTTCAGTATGTAATGAAAAAATTATACCTTCGATGCTTGCCGGAAAGTATGCAAGACTCGTCTTTCCGGAATGTTTTTTTGTAAAATCAATTGCAAGCGCTGACCAGGGTCATCCCGAGGGAACTTGCTTCGCGGTAACCTGTCATCATGAAAAAGAGCTTCGCTACGCTTTCCCTGGGACGAGAACCGCCCGGAGCATTCCCGAGGGAACCCGTACCGGGCGGTTCTTTCCTGAATACCAGCAGCAAAATCCGTGAAAACCAGAAGCCATGAATACACCTGATCGCAAGGAATCCAGCAAATGAAAATCTCAGTAACCAACGTTTTGAAATTGTTGCCGGCGCTCCTGGCGCTCCTCTCCTTTTCCGCACCTGCATCCACTCTGGATCAGGATGCGCAAAAGGTGGGACATGCAACCGGAACCGTGGTCCATGAAATAGGCCACGGAGCCAAGGAAGCCGGGCTCACGGTCGTCCACGCGGCCGAAAAAACCGGGAAGGAAATCGGCACCGCAGCCGAGGCTGGCGGCAAAGCCTTCATGAAGGCTGCCAAAGGCGCCAAGTGATGCGGACATGAAACGCCACCCATCCCTGATCCAGCTTTCCCGTGAACATCATCATGCACTCCTGCTTGCCAAGCGTGCAAAAGCGGATGCGCCGGACAGGGAGCGCCTCGCCGCGGAAATCGCTTTCGCGTTCCATCATGAAATCGGAGAACATTTCAGGACGGAGGAATCCGGACTTCTCGTTGAACTCGCAAGGGCCGGGCAGGAACGATTGGTGAAGCGCACCCTCTCCGAACATGAAACCCTGAAAGCCATCGCGGCTCGCCTCGAGTCCGGAGACCTGGCCTGTCTCCGCGATTTCGGCGAAGCGATGGAGGCGCATGTACGCTTCGAGGAACGCGAACTTTTTCCTCTTGCCGAATCCCTGCTGTCTTCCTGATTGAACCAGACGGGACATTTCAGCCTCTAATGTATAAGATTCGAGTATGTTCAAAAGCGGGAGGGAGGCGAAATGATGAAACGAATTTTTCCCTTGCTGGCGCTGCTGCTATCCGCCTGTGCGAGCCAGCCGCCTGCAAGACTTTCTGCAGGACCTTTCGTCAATCTCACCCCGAATGTTTCCCAGAGGGGAGAGCACATCGGTAACAAGGTGCGCTGGGGTGGCACGATCGCGAATGTGCATACCGGAAAGGACGAAACCTGCTTTCAGGTTGTGAGCCACCCGCTCGATTCCTCCGCCCGCCCGGTCACCGGGGACAGCACGGATGGAAGGTTCATCGCTTGCGCGCCCGAATTTTATGATCCGGTGGTGTATTCCCCCGGAAGGGAAATCACTGTCGTTGGTACGCTTCAGGCACCGCAGATGGGCAAGATCGGTGAATACCAATACCTGTTTCCCAGGGTTGCCGCGAGCGACGTCTATCTTTGGCCGAAAGTCGTTCCCCTGCCGGATTATCCGCCTTTCTGGTATTCCCCCGGCACCTGGGGACCATGGGGACCCTGGGGAGGAGGCTGGTGGTAGATTGAAGGGGATAGGGCGCTTTTCCTGAAGGATTGGGTCGGGCAAAATATCGTCTGTTTCCATTCATACCGAGCATCCCCTTTGAAGCCTCACGATCCCGGGATCACTTCCGCCCTGCTTTCCGCCCTGCTTTTCGGAGCGGGAACCCCTCTTGCCAAAATGCTGCTGGGGAATGTCAGCCCGTGGGCGATGGCAGGCCTTCTCTATCTCGGATCCGGAATCGGCCTCGCGCTATACAGGAGAATTTGCAAGGCCACCCCGGCCCATCTTCCCGGCAAGGAAATTCCATGGCTGCTGGGCGCGATCCTTTCCGGTGGCGTAGCCGCTCCGGTTCTGTTGATGGCAGGGCTCAAGGGAATGCCCGCATCCGGCGCATCCCTGCTGCTGAACACGGAAGGCGTTTTCACGACGCTTCTCGCCTGGTTTGCATTTCGGGAAAATTTTGACCGCAGGATTGCCTTGGGCATGATCGCAATCCTTTCCGGTGCGCTGATCCTGAGCTGGCCGAGCGAAATTCACTTCTCCGGATTGCTCCCTTCGCTTTCCATTCTTTGCGCATGCCTGCTCTGGGGAATCGACAACAACCTGACCAGAAAAGTCTCCCTATCGGATGCAAGCTGGATCGCCTCCGTGAAGGGACTCTCTGCTGGATCAGTGAACCTGGCGCTGGCTTTTTTCCTTGGCGATTCCCTTCCCCCTCCCGCCAATGCAATCGGCGCCGCCTTCGTTGGTTTTTTCGCATATGGCGTGAGCCTTTCCCTTTTCGTTGTGGGTCTGCGACATCTCGGGGCTGCGAGGACCGGAGCGTATTTTTCATCCGCCCCATTTTTCGGCGTCCTGCTTTCTCTTCTCATGGGCGAAGCGGTGAGCATTACGCTCGTCATGGCAGGCGCCCTGATGCTTTTCGGTGTCTGGCTTCACCTGACCGAAAACCACGAGCACGAACATTTCCATGAAGCGATCGAACACGATCACGAGCATGTCCACGACATGCACCACCTCCATACCCACGCAACCGAAGTGCCGCCTGGAACGAGGCATTCGCATTTTCATCGCCACGCGCCGATGCTCCACACTCACCCCCATTTCCCGGACATGCACCATCTTCACCCGCACTGACCTTTTCATTCCCGCTTGACTCTCCGGACTTCTGATCTACCGTGAGGTTACGGGAAACGTGGCCATCCCTGAATCCGGCCCACGATTTGAAAAGGAGGATCTCATGGATCTCGATTTGAAATCTGCCGGCCAGAAGGCCGCACATGGCGTCATGATGGAGGCGGTTCCCATTTCCGGAATCGAATCTTCGGCGATTCCCGCGATGGGCTGGCTGCCGGACCTTCCCGACATACGCGATTACACCCCCGGGCACGACGCAGTCGGGAAAATGCTGAAGAATGCGAACCTCGACAAACCGATCCCTTCCCTTCCTGCTTTCGTGGACCTCAGACCCTGGTGCTCACCGGTCGAGGATCAGGGGCAGCTCGGATCCTGCACCGCCAATGCCGGCGTGGGGGTGGTCGAATATTTCGAAAGAAGGTCCTTCGGGAAGTTCGTCGACGCCTCCCGTCTCTTTCTGTACAAGACCACCCGTTCGCTGATGCACGCTTCCGGCGACACAGGCGCCTATCTCAGGTCGACCATGGGGGCGCTCGCCCTTTTCGGAGTCCCTCCGGAAGAATATTGGCCATACGACATTGCAAATTTCGACTGCGATCCGGGCGCTTTTTGCTATTCCTTCGCGCAAAATTACCAGGCGATCCAGTATTTGCGTCTCGATCCCCCCGGAACCGCCCGGGGGGCGCTGCTTGCCAGCATCAAGTCCTATCTTTCCGCCGGAATTCCTTCCATGTTCGGCTTCACCGTCTACAGTTCCATTTCACAGGTCGGAGCAAGCGGGGCGATCCCATTTCCGTGCCCGCGGGAAAGAGTGGTGGGAGGGCATGCCATCGTCGCCGTTGGATACAACGATGGGCTCCAGATCAGGAATCCGAATTGCGGCAGCACTTCCCAGGGCGCGCTCCTGATCCGCAATTCATGGGGAACCGGCTGGGGCGACCACGGATACGGCTGGCTCCCTTACGACTACGTTCTGAAAGGCCTCGCCGAGGACTGGTGGGTGTTGCTCAAGAATGAATGGATAGAAACCGGCCAGTTCAAGGCCTGACCACCCCGGCGCCATCTCTCGCTGATTCAATCAGGGCTATACTCGAAGCATCACCCCAACCGGGAGATGGCCATGTATGAAGCTGTTTCGATTCCTTTTGGCGCGAAAATGCTTTTCAACACCCTGAAACTCAAGCCTGACGTCGAAATGAGCGACGTCGAGCTTGCGCTGGGTGAAATGTGCAACGTGGTAAAGAACACTTACGGTGGCGAGAGAGGCGGATTCATCGCAGGGCAGGTCTTCAGATTCACCGGATTCATATCCGGCGAGGGCTCCCTGAACGCGAAAAAACCCGAGGACGACCATGTCGTCATCGTCACCTACTGGAATTCATTCGAAGCGCACGAAAAATCCCATGCGGACGCGACTTTCAAGAGCAGGTTCTCGGCGCTCATGGAGCTGTGCACCGAGGCCGACGAAATCGGCTATGAAATGTTGTGGCAGGGAGAGCCCGAACCCTGAAACGGCGAATCGATCTTGCCGTCGAGTTGCGCCTGCACCAGAGCGAAACGGTGAAAACGCCTTTCAGTTCATCGTTGGCGGCGCCCCACAGGTGCGCTTCGAGTTGTTGTTGGGTCAGTCTCATTGTTGTTCCGGTGTCAGTTCCGACTCGCCCATCCAGTAACACAGCAGCGGTGCCGGCGAGCTTGAGGATGGGGTGATCGAAGGTGGCATAGAGGATGTTGGCGGGCGGTACGCCACCCCGCAGCAGCGCATCGGCAGCCTGCAACATCAGCGTGGTCTTGCCGATTTGCCGGGCACCCGAAAGCAGGACAGCTCGCGGAGCGGGGGGCGTAGTCAGCCAACCCTGCAATTCGCGAAAGGCGGCTCGCCGCCACTTGGGCAGGTCGGCAATGGCTTCGTCTCGCCACCAGGGATTGAACTGGGACAGGACGGCGACAAGTTCTTCTTTCGATACTCTCATGGCCG
>JABEVD010000033.1 GCA_013044025.1 Burkholderiales bacterium | reverse complement strand
TTGTCATCCCTTCAGACTTGATTTTCCACGGAGCAAATCATGAGACTAACTACAAAAGGGCGTTTTGCCGTAACGGCCATGGTCGATCTTGCGATCAATTCCGACGGCGCGCCGGTCACACTCGCAGGCGTGAGCGAAAGGCAGCTGATTTCCCTTTCCTATCTCGAACAGCTTTTCGGCAAGCTGCGCAGGCACGGGCTGGTCGAGAGCGTGCGCGGGCCTGGAGGCGGATATTGCATCGCCAAGTCGCTCGACCAGATTTCGGTTGCGCAGATCATCCTCGCGGTCGACGAACCGCTCGATGCGACGAAATGCGGAGGCAAGGCCAACTGCAAGGGAGACGGCCCCTGCATCACGCACAACCTCTGGACCGCCCTCACCGACAGGATCTACAGCTACCTCGAATCGGTGACGCTCGATCAGCTCATCTACGGCCAGAAGCACTTCGGACGAGAGGAAGCGAGGATCATGCTCTCCCATGCCTGATGGCCTATCTCGACCATACTGCAACCACCCCGCTGGAAGGGGAGGTGCTCGAAGCCATGCTGCCTTTCCTCACGGATGCTCATGGCAATCCTTCCAGCGCCCATTCTTTCGGCAGAAGGGCAAAGGAGGCGATGGAAGCGGCCAGGGCCGAGGTGGCCGAAGCCGCAGGCGCAATGGCCGCCCGCGTGATCTTCACAGGTGGCGGGAGCGAAGCCAACAATCTGTTTCTCAAGGGGTTTGCAGCGATTTCGAAGCCCGGCAGGGTCGCGGTGAGCGCCATCGAGCATCCGAGCGTGTCCAAGGCTGCAGCTTCCCTTCCGGGATGGGCATTGCGACGCATCGCGGTCGATTCACGTGGAAAACTCGATTTGGCAGACCTGGATTGCGTATTTTCGGAACCGGTCTCGATGATCTCGGTGATGCTGGCCAACAACGAAACCGGCATCATCCAGGACATTGCGAAAATCGCCGCCAGGGCAAAAGCCGCGGGCGTGCGCATGCACACCGATGCAGTCCAGGCGTTCGGCAAGATCCCGGTGGATTTTGCCGCGCTCGGTGTCCAGGCCATGACCCTTTCTGCGCACAAGCTGGGTGGGCCGAAAGGAGTGGGGGCGCTGATCCTCGACAAGCGCCTGTCGATTTCGCCCCTCATCGATGGAGGCGGGCAGGAGTTCGGACTTCGTTCCGGTACCGAGAATGTCGCCGGCATCGTCGGTTTCGGTGCGGCAGCCAGGCTTGCCGCGGTGCGCATGCGGGCGGAGCAGGCTGCGCTGCTGAAGCTGCGTCACCGGATCGAGGAGGCGCTTCGCGCATCCGGCGCAGTGCTGTTTTCAGGCGGTCCGGATTGTCTTCCCAACACCGTATATTTTTCCTTCCCCGGCATCGACGGGGGAACGCTGGTGGTCGAACTCGACAGAAAAGGACATGCGGTCGCAAGCGGTTCGGCCTGCGCGAGCGGTGCGACAGAACCGAGCGAAGTGCTGCTCGCGATGGGCGTTCAGCCCGATATTGCAAGAGGCGCGGTGAGAGTGAGCCTCGGGAAGGGATGCGATCCTGAATCGGTCGAAAATTTCCTGATCGCGCTGCGCTCGGTGACTTCCGGGCTTCTTGCCATACTTCAGGACTGAAGCGCGTCCAGCAATTCGGTTTCGATTCCGATCAGTTGTTTCTGATTTTCCAGTTGTTCCCCTGAAATCAGGAAAGTGTCTTCCGCCCGCTCTCCGAGGGTGTTGATTCTCGCGCTGTGCACGCTGATTCCATGCAGGGTGAGCGTGCTGGCGATGCGGGAAAGCAGCCCCGGGCGGTCCCCGGCGATGATCGAAAGCACCCGGTAGGTTCCCTTTTCGTCCGGGACGATGTTCACCTTCGAGGGGATCGGGAAATGCTTCAGATGCCGGCTCATGCGGCTTTGCAGCGGCGCTTCGAGCGCTCCCTGCTGCGAAAGCTTCTGCCCCAGTTCGTATTCGACGAAATTGATGAGCGTTCGATACTGCTCGACCTTCCTGTCCGGAGCGAGCACCAGATAGCTGCTCAGGCTGTAGCCGTGACGGGTGGCATGGATCCTCGCCTCCGCGATGTTGTAGCCGATGCGTTCGAAAAAGCCGCTGATCCTGGCAAAGAGATCGGGTCGCGTCTGCGCATAGATCATCACCTGCAGCCCTTCTCCCACCGGGCTCAGCCTCGCCCGAACGATGGGGGAGGGAGAATCCACCCGGTTGAACAGGGCCCGGGTATGCCAGGCGATTTAGTTGGCGTCGTGCTGCAGGAAGTAGGACATTTGCAGTTTCGACCAGAGCCGGTTCTGGCTTTCCTCCGGCATGGCATAGAGCCTCAAAAGCCGGATCGCCTCGTTCTGTCGCATCTGCAGGTTGCCGCTGGAAGAAGGCCGGTCTCCCCGGATGCAGCGCAATGCAGCCCTGAAAAGATCCTCCAGCAGCTTTTCCTTCCAGGCATTCCAGACCGTGGGGCTGGTGCCGCGAATGTCCGCAACCGTGAGCAGGTAAAGCGCGACGAGTTCCCGCTCTGATCCGGTCGCGGAGGCGAAATGAGCGATGACGTCCGGATCGGAGAGGTCCATTTTCTGCGCGGTGGAAGACATGACGAGATGCTTTTACACCAGATTTCCGACGAGCTCCACATCCACTTCGCTCATGCCGTGCTGCCTGCAGAATTCGATCGCATCCTTTTTTCCGAGCTTCGAATGATCTCCGCCCCGACCCTTGGCGATGTCGTGGAAAAGTCCTGCGAGATAAAGCACTTCCGGGTGTTCGAATTCGCTGATGAGCCGGCTGCAGAGCGGGTATTCGTGCGCATATTCCGCCATGGCGAATCTCCTCAGGTTTCTCACCACCTTCAGGATATGTTCGTCCACGGTATAGACGTGAAACAGATCATGCTGCATGCGTCCCACGATGCGTCCGAAAGCCGGGATGTATTTGCCGAGCAATCCGTACTGATTCATGAGTTGCAGGGAATGCACCACTCCCCTTGGTTCGCGCAGGATCTGCATGAAGGTGGCGCGGTTTTCGGGGTTCTTGCGGAAGGCTGCGTCGATTCGGGAGGTCGCTCGCCAAAGGGCTCGCAGCGTTTTGGATTCGATTCCCTTCAGTTCCGGATGGCGCTGCAGCAGCAGGAAGCATTCGAGGATCGCCCCAGGACTTTTTTCGAAGAGGTTTTCCTCCCTGGATGCGAGAAAATCGTTCCGAGCCTCGAATCGATCGTCGATCTGCACGACCTGCACCTTTTTCGATGCGAACAGGCTGTTCCTCATGTTCTGCAGCAGGATGGTGTTGAGCTGGGAGACGGATTTCGCGGTGCGGTAGTAGCGCTGCATCATCTGTTCGCTCGCCAGGATCTGGCCGCGATCGACAAAGCCCAGTTCCTTTCCGAGAACGGTCTGGTAGTCGAAGATCAGCCTGTCTTCCCTTCTTCCTGCCAGGTAATGCAGGCGGATCCTCAGGTTTTCGATGAAGGACTGGTGGCGGGCGATGCGCTTCGCTTCGGTTTGCGCAATGATGCCGTTTTGGGCAAGCTCGTTCCAGGAAGCGCCCAGCCTGCAGGCCTTGGCGATCCAGAGAACGGTCTGCAGGTCTCTGAGTCCTCCTGCGGCTTCCTTGAGATTGGGTTCGAGATTGGCCGAAATTCCCATCTGGCGCTGGTGGCGCTGTTGCTGTTCGAGTTCCTTTGCATTGAAGAAATTCCTGCAATCAATGAGATCCAGGATTTTTCTCGAGAAATTTCTGAAGAGATCGGCTGGTCCTGCGAGGAGGCGGGATTCGAGCATGTTGGTCTGGACGGTGATGTCCTTCATCGCTTCCTCGACGCATTCATCGAGGGTGCGTACGCTGTGCCCGACTTCGAGTCCGGAATCCCACAGCATTCCCACCAGATTTTCCAGGCGCTCTCTGGAGGCTTCGTCTGCGGGCGCTTCGAGCAGAATCAGCAGGTCGATGTCGGAATGCGGGAAAAGCATTCTTCTTCCGTATCCGCCCACAGCGAGCAGCGCAGCCCGCTCGATGCCGGATGCGGCCCAGACCGATCGCAAGATCCTGTCGACCAGATTGCTGTGCTTTCTGAGGAGCGCGGAAGATCGCCCGTTTTCCAGGAATTCTTCCTTGAGCCGCTTCCTTTCCTCGGCAAGCTCCTTCCTGAAGGTGGAATGCACTAGAGCCCCGGTGTGGGCGGCGTGCCCGCGGAGATGGTCAGCACTTCGTGACCGGTTTCGGTGACGAGAATGGTATGCTCCCACTGGGCGGAAAGGCTGTGATCCTTGGTGACGACGGTCCAGCCGTCTCCAAGCTGACGGATCGCCGCCTTGCCTGCATTGATCATGGGCTCGATGGTGAAAGTCATTCCGGGAAGCAGTACGAGACCGGTCCCGGGATGGCCGTAATGCAGCACCTGGGGGTCCTCGTGAAAATTCACGCCGATGCCGTGCCCGCAGTATTCGCGCACCACGCTGTAGCCGTTCTTCTCTGCATGCTTCTGGATCGCAGAGCCGATGTCACCCAGACGGTTTCCGGGTTTCACCTGGCTGATGCCGAGCCACATGCATTCATGGGTGATATCGCAAAGCCGCTTCGCGTGCGGGGCGACTTCCCCGACGCAGAACATGCGGCTGGTGTCGCCGTGATACCCGTCCTTGATGACGGTGATGTCGATGTTGAGAATGTCGCCGTTCTTCAGCACCTTGTCTCCCGGCACGCCGTGACAGATCTGGTGATTGATCGAAGTGCAGATCGATTTCGGATAGGGGCGATGGCCGGGTGGGGCGTAATTGAGCGGCGCGGGAATGGCTTGCTGCACATTCACCATGTAGTCGTGGCAGATCCGGTCGATTTCCTCGGTGGTGATGCCCGCCCTGACGTAAGGCGCGACATGATCGAGCACTTCCGCCGCAAGTCTGCCGGCCACGCGCATTTTTTCGATCTCCTGCTGATTCTTGATGCTTACCGTCATTTGAAATTTCGCTGGGCCAAATATGACGAGGATATCCAATCCTCGTCTTCAAGGCAATCCACGGTTGAGGAAATGCCCTTTCGGATGTTAGAATATGCCCCTTCGCGGGGAAAGCGTTTCTTTCGCGAAAATTCACGCATCCGCCGATGAATTCGGGTGCCCAATCGGGTCTATGGACGGCGGGTGGAGGCATAACCCTTATGGAGAATATCGAATGACAGTCACGATGCGTCAAATGCTGGAAGCGGGCGTCCATTTCGGACATCAGACCCGCTACTGGAATCCCAAGATGGCCCCCTACATTTTCGGCCATCGCAACAAGATCCACATCGTCAATCTCGAAAAGACGATGGCGATGTACCTGGATGCGATGAAATATGTTCGCCAGCTTTCCGCGAACAAGGGCACCATCCTGTTCGTCGGCACCAAGCGTCAGGCGCGCGAAATCATCAAGGAAGAAGCTTCCCGTTGCGGCAGCCCGTATGTCGACCACAGGTGGCTGGGCGGCATGCTGACCAATTTCAAGACGGTCAAGCAATCCATCAAGCGTCTTCGCGACATGGAAACCATGATGCAGGATGGCACCGCCGAGAAGATGACCAAGAAGGAAGCCCTGGAACTGCACAGGGAATATGAAAAGCTGGAGCGCAGCCTGGGCGGAATCAAGGACATGCCCGATCTGCCCGCTGCGATTTTCGTCGTCGACGTCGGCTACCAGAAGGGCGCCATCGTCGAGGCAGCCAAGCTCGGCATCCCGGTGGTCGGCGTGGTCGATACCAACCATTCCCCGGACGGCGTGGCCTATGTGATTCCCGGCAACGACGATTCCAGCCGCGCGATCCGTCTCTATGCGAGAGGCGTGGCCGATGCGGTCCTGGAAGGGCGCAGCCAGGTCATCAGGGAGCTGGTCAGCGACGAATTCGTCGAAGTGAGCGATCCGGACGGCGAGGCAAAATAAGCCAAAACAAGGGGCGTCAGCCCCTTTTTTTAAAACTGTAAATATTTTTAGGAGTTGGATATGGCGGAAATTACCGCAAGCATGGTCAAGGAATTGCGAGAAATGACCGGCCTTGGCATGATGGATTGCAAGAAGGCGCTGGCAGAAACCGACGGCGACATGAAGGCCGCCGAGGATCTTCTCAGGATCAAGAGCGGCGCGAAAGCCAGCAAGGCTGCGGGAAGGATCGCAGCGGAAGGATTGATCGGCGCATTCGTCGCCGCGGACGGCAAGTCCGGCGCGCTGATCGAAGTCAACTGTGAAACCGACTTCGTCGCAAAGAACCAGGATTTCATCGATTTTTCGAAGGCGCTGGCCGAGACCGTCACCCGCAACAACGTGGCCGATGTGGCTGCGCTTGCAGAGGCGAAGATGGCCGACGGCAGGAGTGTCGAGGAAACCCGTCAGGCGCTCGTCATGAAGCTTGGCGAAAACATCAGCCCGAGGAGATTCGCGCGCTTCGAAACCAGCGGCAGGATCGCGAGCTACCTGCATGGATCGAAGATCGGCGTGATGATTGATTACACGGGCGGTGACGATGTGCTCGGCAAGGATCTGGCCATGCACATTGCTGCGAGCAAGCCGGTTTGCGTTTCGAAGGATCAGGTGCCCGCCGATCTGCTTTCCAGGGAGCGCGACATCTATACCGCGCAGGCTGCGGAAAGCGGCAAGCCCGCCAATATCGTGGAAAAGATGGTCGAAGGCAGGATCGCCAAGTACCTGGCCGAAATCACCCTGCTCGGACAGCCTTTCGTGAAGAATCCTGACGAGACCGTCGAAAAGCTGCTGAAGGCGAAGAATGCATCGGTCCATTCCTTCCAGATGTTCGTGGTGGGCGAGGGAATCGAGAAAGTCGCTACCGACTTCGTGGCCGAAGTGATGGCCCAGGTGGGACAATCTTGACCCGGCGCAAACCGTCATACGGGCGGATCCTGCTCAAGCTGAGCGGGGAAGCCCTGATGGGCGAGGACAGCTACGGCATCAACCGGCCGACCATCGCGCGCATCGCATCCGAGATTGCCGAGGTGGTCTCGCTCGGCGTTCAGGTCGGCATCGTGATCGGCGGAGGGAACATCTTCCGCGGCGTGGCCCTCGGCGCGGCCGGCATGGACCGGGCGACTGCGGATTACATGGGCATGATGGCCACGGTCATGAACGCGCTTGCCCTGCAGGACACGATGCGCGGCATCGGCCTGCAGTGCAGGGTGCAGTCCGCCCTCAAGATCGAGCAGGTCGTGGAACCCTATATCCGCGGCAAGGCAATGCGCTATCTGGAAGAAGGAAAGGTCGTGGTGTTCGCGGCCGGCACCGGCAATCCATTTTTCACCACCGATACCGCGGCGGCATTGCGCGGCATGGAGATGAACGTGGACATCGTGCTGAAGGCAACCAAGGTCGACGGCGTGTATACCGACGATCCGAAGCTGAATCCGGCAGCCACCCGTTATCAGCGCCTGAGTTTCGATGAAGCCATCGTGAAGAACCTCAAGGTCATGGATTCCACAGCGCTGGCTTTGTGCCGGGACCAGAACATGAACCTCAACGTGTTCAGCATCTTCAAGCCGTCCGCTTTGAAGCGCGTCGTGCTCGGGGAGGACGAGGGTACTCTGGTATACTGCTGATTTTTGCATTTGCGAAAGAACGACTATGTTGGGTGAAATCAAGAAATCTGCCGAGCAGCGGATGGCGAAGGCCATCGAATCCCTGAAGGTTGACTTTACCAAGGTCAGGACCGGTCGGGCGCATACCGGGATACTCGATCACGTGACGGTCGATTATTACGGAAACCCGACGCCCATCAGTCAGGTGGCCAACGTGAACCTGCTCGATTCGCGCACCATCAGCGTCGCTCCATGGGAGAAGAAGATGCTGAATGCCATCGAGAAGGCGATCCGTGAATCAGACCTCGGACTCAACCCCTCCACAGTGGGCGATCTGGTGCGGGTTCCGATGCCCATGCTCACCGAAGAACGCCGGCGCGACCTGATCAAGGTGGTGAAATCCGAAGCGGAAAATGCCAGGGTCTCGATCCGCAACATTCGCCGCGATGCCAATTCCTCTCTGAAGGATCTGGTGAAGGAAAAGGAAATCTCGGAAGACGAGGAACGCCGCGCCCAGGAAGAGGTGCAGAAGCTCACGGATCGCTTTATTGCCGAAGTGGAAAAGGCTTTGCAGGCCAAAGAAGCCGATCTGCTGGCGGTCTGATGTCGCTGTTCAGGAGCTCCACCAGCGAAATTCCTTCATCAAAGGATGTTCCTTCGCACATCGCTATCATCATGGACGGCAACGGTCGCTGGGCGAAGCAGCGTTTCCTGCCCAGGATCGCCGGGCATCAGCGCGGCGTCAAAAGCCTTCGCAACGTCACCCGCCACTGCGTCGAACTGGGTGTGGAATACCTCACCCTGTTCGCCTTCAGCAGCGAGAACTGGAGACGTCCGAAGGATGAGGTTTCCTTTCTGATGTCGCTGTTCTACAGCGCGCTGGAGCGCGAGATCGAGCAACTGGCGAAGGACAACCTGAGATTCAGGGTGATCGGCGATCTTTCTCCCTTCGATTCGCGGCTCGTCAATCTCATCCGCGACGCGGAAAATCGTACCAGAAACAATACCGGGCTTCATTTCACCATCGCCGCGAATTACGGCGGAAGATGGGACATCCTGCAGGCGGTGCGCAGGATGCTTGCAGAGCATCCCGAGATCGGTCAAAGCTTCGGGGAAAGCGACCTTGCCCCCTACCTTTCGATGAATTACGCACCGGAGCCGGATCTTTTCATCCGCACCGGGGGAGAGCAGCGGATCAGCAATTTCCTGCTCTGGCAGCTCGCCTACACCGAACTGTATTTCACCGACACGCTTTGGCCGGATTTCGATGCGGATTCTCTTGATCTCGCCATCCGGTCCTATCAGTCGAGAGAGCGCCGTTTCGGCCGAACCAGCGAGCAGCTTGTCGCGAAGACCTGAACATGCTGAAGGCAAGTATACTGACTGCGCTCGTGCTGGCCCTCCTGTTCCTCGGCGCGGTATTTCTTTTTTCCGACCAGTTCTGGACTCTTCTGACGCTAGTGGTCACGATGGTGGCCTGCCGGGAATGGGCGCGCCTGTCCGGATTCGGAAAAGTCCTGTTCCAGGCCTATCCACCCGTCACTTTCGGGCTTTGCCTCGTTTGCCTGTGGTTGATCCATGTCGATTCCTCGCGGATCCTGTATTTCTATCTCGCTTCCGCCGCATTCTGGTTCTTTCTGGTTCCATCCTGGCTCGGCTATGCCTGGAATCCGAGAAACCCGGTCATTCTGATGGTGACGGGCTGGGTGTTGCTCATCCCGACCTGGCTTTCCCTGATCGATCTCAGGCTGCACGGACCCTGGCTTCTGATCGGGGTGATGGCGATCGTGTGGATCGCTGATACCGCGGCTTATTTCAGCGGGCGGAAATTCGGCAAGCACAAGCTTGCGCCCACCATCAGCCCGGGAAAATCCTGGGAAGGCGTGGCCGGAGCGGTGGTGGCGGTCGCCTTGTATGCCGTCGTCCTGATTTTTACCGATGGGACCGAATCGATCCCAATCGATGCTTTCTGGGTGATCGTCTGTGCGCTGGTGCTGATGGCTTTCAGCATCCTGGGGGATCTTTTCGAATCTTCCATCAAGCGCTCGGCGGGATTCAAGGACAGCGGAAACATCCTTCCCGGCCACGGCGGCATCCTCGACAGGATAGACAGCCTGACGGCGGCCCTGCCGTTGGCCGCTCTTGGGTTGATGCTCACCCAGTACATGTCATGAAGGAAAGCATGCAGAACATCACGGTACTCGGCTCCACCGGGAGCATCGGAAAAAGCACGCTCGATGTCGTGGCAAGACATCCTGAGCGGTTCTCGGTATTCGCGCTTTCGGCAAATTCCAGCCACGAATCCCTGTTCGCGCAATGCGTGAAATTCAGGCCCAGGCATGCGGTGATGCTCGATCCGGAGGCCGCTGAAATCCTCTCGAAAAGGCTCCTTGAGGCGGGCATCGAAACGGAAGTCGATTGCGGCGTCAGGGCGCTGGAAAAAATCGCATCGCATCCCGATGTGCACACCGTGATGGCGGCCATCGTCGGGGCGGCGGGGATGCCTCCTGCGCTCGCCGCAGCGAGGGCGGGAAAGCGCATTCTGCTCGCCAACAAGGAAACGCTGGTCATGACCGGGGAGCTGTTCATGACGGCGGTGAAGGAGCATGATGCCACGATCCTGCCGATCGACAGCGAACACAATGCGATTTTCCAGGCGCTGCCGCAGCATTATTCCGGAGATCCCGATTCTTCCGGAGTGAGGAGAATCCTGCTCACCGCATCCGGCGGACCTTTCCGGGCCCGCGACAAGGCCACCCTTGCGAACGTCACGCCAGAGGAAGCCTGCAAACATCCCAACTGGTCGATGGGCAGGAAGATTTCCGTCGATTCGGCGACCATGATGAACAAGGGACTGGAAGTGATCGAAGCGCACTGGCTGTTCGGCGCAGATGCCGACAGGATCCGCGTGGTCGTGCATCCAGAGAGCATCATCCATTCCATGGTGGAATATGTCGACGGCTCGATTCTCGCGCAACTCGGCAATCCAGACATGAGAACACCGATCGCCCATGCGCTCGGCTACCCGGAGCGGATCGAGTCGGGGGTCGGGTCGCTCGATCTTTTCAGCGTGGCAAAGCTGCATTTCGAGGAACCCGATTTCGATCGCTTCCCCTGTCTGCGCCTGGCCTTTCATGCATTGCGCGCAGCAGGAGCCGCCCCCACCGTGCTCAATGCGGCCAACGAAGTCGCAGTCCAGTGCTTCCTGGAGGGAAAGATGCGCTTCACGGATATCCCGGTCATGATCGAAGCCGCGCTGGAAGGAATCCAGGCAGGAAGGCCGGATGATTTCGATGCGGCGCTGGAAATCGACCGGCAGGCGAGACTTTTCGCGCAGAACTGGCTTTCCGGAAATTCATGAGCATCCTGTTCACTCTGGCAGCATTCGGCGTCGCGCTGGGCACCCTGATCATCGTGCACGAATACGGGCATTATGCAGTGGCCAAGCGCTGCGGGGTCAAGGTATTGCGTTTTTCGGTGGGCTTCGGCAAACCGCTTTACACCCGGAAAATCGGACCGGACCAGACGGAATGGTCGGTTTCCGCCATTCCCCTGGGCGGCTATGTCAAGATGCTCGACGAACGGGAAGGGGAAGTCGATCCGGGTGAAGCGCATCGCGCCTTCAATCGTCAGTCCGTCTACAAGCGGATCGCGATCGTGCTTGCCGGCCCGCTTTCCAATCTGCTCCTCGCCGTATTGCTTTACTGGATTCTTTTCCTGCACGGCATCCCGGGAATGAAACCGATTCTGGGGCCGGTCAAAGCGGACACCCCGGTAGCGGAAGCGGGATTCCACGAAGGAGAGGAAATTTTCTCCATGGGGGAGCGGAAGATCCGCACCTGGGACGATGTGCGGTGGGTGATCATCAAGCATGCCGTCGACGGCGGAAAAATCGGGGTTTCGAGCCGGAATCCTGAAGGGGCAGTGGTTCAACACGAACTTTCTCTGGGCAAGGTCGATCTGGACAGCCCGGACATCCTGTCCGACATCGGCTTCGATCGGGAACCCCTCGTGCTTCCCCCGGTCATCGGAGAAGTCGTTGCGGATGGCCCTGCCGCCCGAGCCGGACTTCTTCCGGGAGACCGATTCGAGTCCCTGGACGGCCAGGCCGTGAAGAACTGGTCCGATGTCGCTTCCTTCATCCGGACGCATGGAGGAATTGCAGTGAAGGCCGGAATCGAGCGCAAGGGAAACAGGCTCGAAGTGCAGGTCGTTCCCGAAGTCGTTCAGCAAAACGGCGAAAGGACGGGCAGGCTGGGCATCGCTGCCCATGTCGATCAGGCATCGATGGACAGGCTTTTCATCACGGTGCGCTATGGTCCATTCGAAGCGCTTGCCAAAGCCGTAAACAAGACCCGTGAGACTTCCTTTTTCACCCTGAAAATGCTTTTCGAGATGGTCGCAGGGCGGGTTTCGGTGAAGAACATCGGTGGTCCGATCACCATTGCGGATTATGCAGGACAATCCGCCAGGATCGGCCCGACGGCCTATCTCGGCTTTCTCGCCCTCATCAGCATCAGCCTGGGCGTACTCAATTTATTGCCCGTTCCGGTGTTGGACGGGGGCCATTTGATGTATTATATGGCCGAAATTGTCAGAGGCAGACCCCTCCCGGAGCGGGTCATGGAGATCGGTCAGCAACTGGGGCTGTTCCTGCTTTTTTCCCTCATGGCCCTGGCGATATACAATGATTTACACCGTTTGGTTATCGGCTAACAGTAATGAAAATAAAACATTTTGTGGCAATCCTGTCCAGTCTTTATGCAACTTCGGCGCTGGCCATCGAGCCTTTCGTCGTCAAGAACATCAAGGTCGAAGGAATACAGCGCACGGAAGCCGGAACGGTATTCAGCTATCTTCCCGTCAAGGTCGGGGATACCATGGACGACCAGAAATCGGTCGCGGCCATCAAGGCGCTCTATGATACGGGCTTTTTCAAGGATGTCCGCATCGAGGCAAAGGACGGACTCCTCATCGTCTCGGTGCAGGAGCGGCCCGCAATCGCAGACATCACCATTTCCGGCGCAAAGGAAATCAAGAAGGACCAGCTTCGCACCGGTCTCAAGCAGATCGGGCTCGCCCAGTCGCGCATTCTCGACCGCGCCTTGCTCGACAAGGCAGTTCAGGAACTGAAGCGGCAATATGTGGGACGTGGTTATTATGGCGTGAAGATCGAGACCACGGTCACTCCGCTGGAAAGAAACCGGGTCGACGTCAGCTTCAATATCACGGAAGGCCAGGTGGCCAAGATCCGCCAGATCGAAATCATCGGCAACCACGATTTCAAGACCAAGGATTTGCTCGATCTCTTCAAACTGAGCACTCCGAACTGGCTTTCCTGGATCACCGACGACGACCAGTATTCCAGGAACAAGCTGGCAGCGGACGAAGAATCGCTTCGTTCCTTCTACCAGAACCGCGGTTACCTGGAATTTGCCGTGAATTCGATCCAGGTTTCCATCACGCCGGACAAGAAAGACATCTACATCACGCTCAACATCACGGAAGGCTCCAAGTACACCGTGAGCGCCATCAAGTTCGCTGGCGATCAGTTGATCCCGAAGGCCGAACTCGAACATCTCGTCGACGTGAAGCCGGGCGACATCTTCAATCGCGAGAAGATCACCAACGCCATCCGCGACATCAGCGACCGTCTGGGCGACGAAGGATATGCCTTCGCCAATGTCAATGCCATTCCGGAAGTCGACAAAAAGAATCACACTGCTTCCTTCACCTTTGCGATCGATCCGGGCAACCGGGTGTATGTGAGGAGAATCAACCTCACCGGCAACACCAGGACCAAGGACGAAGTCATCCGCCGCGAATTCAGGCAGATGGAAGGCGGATGGTACATGGGGCAGAAGATCAAGGATTCGAAGAAGCGCGTCGACAGGCTCGGCTATTTCACCGACGCGACCATCGAGACCCCCGCGGTGGTCGGCACCAGCGATCTGGTCGATCTCAACATGAACGTGAGCGAAAGGCCGACCGGAAACATTTCGGTGGGGGCGGGTTATGCAAGTTCCGAGGGACTCATCCTGAGCGGATCCATTGCCGAAAACAACATTTTCGGCACCGGCAACCAAGCTTCGCTCCAGGTCAACACCAGCATATTGAACAAGGTGTATTCGTTATCCTACACCAATCCCTATTTCACCGATGCCGGTACCAGCCTGGGTTATGATGTCTACAAGCGGGTTCTCAATCCCTCCGCGCTGATGCTCGGACAATACAGCACCTCGACCACCGGCGCTGCAGGCCGTTACGGAGTTCCGGTGAACGACGACGACATGGTGCATTTCGGCCTGGGCTACGAGTTGACCGGCATCAGTCTCAACAATTATGCCTCCATCTTTTTCCCAGGGATGCCGGTGTACACTTCGCCGCTTTATTCCCAGTTCGTCCAGCAGTTCGGATACAACAACACCACGGTCATGGGTACGGTCGGCTGGTCGAGGGATACCCGGAACAATGCCTTTTTCCCGACGGAAGGCACCATGATGAGCGCCTATACCGAACTCGGACTTCCCGGCGGGTCATTGCGTTACTACAAGTTCACCGCGCAGGACATGTATTTCCATACCCTGTACAAGGATTTCACGCTGATGCTGAACGGGCAGCTCGGTTATGGCGGGGGTTATGGAGGAAAGCCGCTGCCCTTCTTCAAGAATTTCTATGCAGGCGGCACGGGGTCGGTGCGCGGCTACGACATCAGTTCGATCGGTCCTCGCGACATCTATTTGGAGCCGATCGGCGGCAACAAGGAAGTGATCGGCAGCGCCGAAATCTATTTCCCCATGCCGGGCATCAAGGACAAGAATTCGGTACGCCTTTCCACATTCGTGGACGGAGGCATGGTATACGGTCCCAGCCAGGTTCCGGTACAGGGCGGCGGTCTCCGGTATTCCGCCGGTGTTGCGCTCACCTGGATTTCTCCGGTCGGACCGCTGAAATTCAGTATCGCGCAACCGATCAATCCCCAGCCTTATGACAACATTCAACGCTTCCAGTTCATGCTGGGCAATATATTCTAATTTCGGATCAGGAGATTGCATTGAAAAGGATATATGCTGGTTTGATCGCGCTGGTCCTCGCAGTTTCTGCATCTGCAGCCTGCGCGGATGAACTCAGGATCGGAATCGTGAACACCGAAAGGGTGCTTCGCGAATCCGCTCCTGCGGTTGCCGCGCAGAAAAGAATCGAGAAGGAATTCGCCGCCAGAGATCAGAACCTGCAGAAGATGGCCAAGCAGGCGAAGGATCTCCAGGCGGAGCTCGACAAGGAAGGAATGACCATGTCCGATGCGGACAGGGCCGCGAAAGAGCGCGATCTTGCCAATCTTTCGCGCGATTTCCAGCGCATGCAGCGCGAATTCAGGGAGGATCTCAACCTCAGGAAAAACGAGGAACTCGCTGTGGTGATCGAGAAAGCGAACAAGGCGATCACCAATATCGCGCAATCGGAAAAATACGATCTCATCCTTCAGGATGCGGTTTATCGAAGCCCAAAGATCGACATCACCGACAAGGTGATCAAGGCGCTGGCGAACGAGAAATAACCCATGAGTTTTCTTCTGTCGGAGATCGCATCCCGGCTGGGCGGTGAGATCGTCGGCGATGGCGACATCCGGATCGATCAGGTTGCGACGCTATCCAGTGCCGGACCGAATCATGTCGCCTTCCTCGCCAGCGGAAAATACCGCCATCAGCTCGATGAGACGAGCGCGGGCGCAGTGATCCTGGGCAAGCGGGACAGGGAGTCCACGCAAAAGCCCAGGATCGTGAGCGACAATCCCTATGTCTATTTCGCGCGGGTTTCTCAGCTCCTGAATCCGGCGCCTGTCGTCGAGCCCGGCATTCACCCCAATGCGGTGATCGGGGAAGGCGCGAAGATTCATCCTTCCGCTTCGATCGGTCCTTTCTGCACCATCGGCGCCCATGCCGTGATCGGAGAAGGATGCGTCATCCAGTCTTCCTGCAACATCGGGGAGAGGGTAGTGCTGGGGAGCAGGGCGAGGATTTACCCCGGGGTCAGCATTTATGCGGACTGCATCATTGGCAACGACTGCATCTTCCATTCCGGGGTGGTGATCGGATCCGACGGATTCGGCATCGCCATGGATCAGGGGCAATGGGTCAAGATCCCGCAGATCGGCAGGGTGGTGATCGGAAACGACGTCGAAATCGGGGCGAATACGACGGTCGATCGCGGCGCGCTCGACGACACGGTGATCATGGACGGCGCGAAGATCGACAATCAGGTTCAGATCGCGCACAACGTCGTGATCGGCAAGCATACTGCGATTGCGGGCTGCACGGGCATCGCGGGCAGCGCGAAAATCGGCAACTACTGCAAGATCGGCGGCAGCGGCATGATCCTGGGACACCTCAGCATCGCCGACCATGTGGACATTTCGGCCGGCACCATGATCACCAAATCGATCGAGGAATCGGGTGCCTATACGTCGATCTACCCGTTTGCGCCTCATCGCGAATGGCTGAAAAACAGCGTGCATCTCAGGCACCTGAACGGACTGGCCGGCAGGGTCGGCCAGCTTGAAAAGCATTTAGAAGATCTTGAAAGGGAAAAATCCTGATGGACATCCACGAAATACTGAAATACCTTCCTCATCGTTACCCGTTTCTGCTCGTCGACCGTGTGCTCGAAATCGAACCGGGCAAGGGGATCACCGCCCTGAAAAACGTGACCATCAACGAACCCTTTTTCAACGGCCATTTTCCGAACCATCCGGTCATGCCCGGCGTGCTCATCATCGAGGCGCTCGCCCAGGCTTCCGCCATCCTTTCCTTCAGGACCATGGAGACCAAGCCGCAGCCCGATTCCGTCTACTATTTCGTTGGCATCGACGGCGTGCGCTTCAAGAAACCGGTCATGCCCGGGGATCAACTGATCCTGAAGTCCTCCATCGTCCGCCATGCGCAGGGCCTGTGGAAATATGCGGTGAGGGCGGAAGTGGACGGTCAGCTCGTGACCGAAGCGCAACTGATGTGCACGCTGCGGTCGGTATGATGATCCATCCGACAGCCATCATCGAGCCGGGTGCAGAAATTGCCGAAGACGTCGAAATCGGCGCGTATTCGATCATCGGGCAGAATGTGCGCATCGATTCGGGAACCACGATCGGTCCCCATGCCGTGATCCGCGGGCACACCACGATCGGCAAAAACAACCGGATTTTCCAGTTCGTATCCCTGGGCGAAATTCCCCAGGACAAGAAATATGCAGGGGAACCCACTTCCCTCGAAATCGGCGACAACAACGTGATCCGGGAATTCTGCACCTTCAACACCGGAACGGTGCAGGATGTGGGCGTGACCCGGGTCGGAAATCACAACTGGATCATGGCCTATGTCCATCTTGCCCATGACTGCCAGATCGGCAACCATACCACTTTTTCCAATAATGCCTCGCTTGCCGGGCATGTCACGGTGGAGGATCATGCCATTCTGGGTGGATTTGCCATCGTTCACCAGTTTTGCAGAATCGGCGCGCACAGCATGACCGGGATGGGCAGCGCAATTCATCAGGATCTGCCGCCTTATGTCATGGTTTCCGGAAATCCTGCCCAAACCCACGGCATCAATTCGGAAGGACTCAAGCGCAGGGGGTTTTCCAAGGAAGCGATCCTCGAAATCCGCCGCGCCTACAAGACGCTGTACAAATCCGGATTGAGTCTGCAGGAAGCGAAGGAGGAAATCTCCCGGCATGCCGAATCCTTTGCGGAACTTCAGATCCTGGTCGATTTCCTCTCGAACTCGAATCGTGGCATTTTGCGCTGAATGAAGATCGGCATCGTTGCAGGAGAGGCTTCCGGGGATCTGCTCGGCTCCCATCTGATCCGCGCAATCAGGGAGAAACACCCTGACGCCGAATTCATCGGCATCGCTGGACCCAAGATGATCGCAGCGGGCGCAGTATCCCTCCACTCCATGGAAAAGCTCGCCGTGATGGGCTATGTGGAAGTGCTGAAGCGATTTTTCGAAATCATCGGGATCCGTAAGGAACTCATCCGCTATTTCAGGAAAAACCCGCCGGACATCTTCATCGGGATCGATGCGCCCGATTTCAATCTCGGACTGGAACTCGCCCTGAAAAAGTCGGGGATCAAAACCGTGCATTACGTGAGCCCGTCGATCTGGGCATGGCGCGGAGAGCGGATCAGGAAAATCGGCGAGGCCTGTTCGAAAGTGCTGGCGCTCTTTCCCTTCGAGCCGGAAATGTACCGGAAGGCGGGAATCGCCTGCGATTATGTCGGCCATCCGCTTGCGGACATGATTCCGGAATCGAACAACAGGATTGCGATGCGGCATCACATGAAGCTGCCGCTCATGGAAAAGGTCTTCGCTTTCCTGCCGGGAAGCAGGCAGAGCGAAGTCGGATATCTGGCTGACACTTTCGTGAAAACCGCCAGGATCATCCGCGAGCGCTATCCCGATGCGCGTTTTCTGGTTCCACTCGCGAGCCGGGAGACCAGGAATCTTTTCGAGGAGGCGATCTACAGGAACGGCGCGGAAGAAATGGGTTTCAACCTGATGTTCGGCCATGCGGTGGATGCCATGATCGCATCCGACATCGTCCTCGTCGCATCCGGCACCGCCACCCTGGAAGCCGCATTGCTCGGAAAACCCATGGTCATCACCTACCGGATGGCTCCGCTCACCTTCAAGCTGAAGTGGCGCAAAAGATATCAGGAATATTTCGGGCTCCCGAACATCCTGAGCGGAAAGTTCGTGGTGCCTGAACTCATGCAGGACAATGCCACGCCGGAAAACCTCGCCAATGCCCTCGTCAACCTTCTGGAAGACGAAAGGACCCGATCGAGGATCGAGGCGCAATTCTCGTAAATCCATCGAATGCTGAAGCAGAACACCGCGGAAAAGGCTTCCAGCGCGATCCTGGCCGCCCTGCAATGAAGCTTTTTTGCGGAGTCGACGAGGCGGGCAGGGGGCCGCTCGCCGGACCGGTCTATGCGGCTGCGGTGATCCTCGATCCTGCCCGCCCCATTTCCGGACTTGCCGACTCCAAGAAGCTTTCCGAGAAGAAGCGCTTGAGTCTGGAGGCCATGATCCGGGAGCAGGCGCTCTCCTGGTCGATCGCAACCGCATCCGTGGAGGAAATCGATACGCTCAACATCCTGCAGGCGAGCCTGCTCGCGATGAAGCGCGCCATCGAATCGCTTGCCGTCGTCCCGGCGGAAATCGCGGTCGATGGGCTCCATTGTCCGGATGTGAGCATCCCCTCGAAAGCGATCGTAGAAGGTGACAGCCTGATCGCCGAGATTTCGGCGGCTTCGATCCTCGCCAAGACGGCTCGGGACGCCTTCATGCTAGAATTGCATCAAATCCATCCGGAATACGGATTCGACAGGCACAAGGGATACCCCACCCGTGCACATCTCGAAGCCCTGGACCGGCATGGCCCCTGCATTTTTCACAGGAAGAGTTTCTCACCGGTTAGAAAGCGCTTGGGATGAACCGTCTCTGGTATTACCGCCGCGATCGGGAGCTCGTCGGCCCGGTCCCGCTGCGCGCCCTGGAAAGATATGTCCTGCTCGGGCGGGTGCAGCTCGACGACCTGGTGAGGGAAGAACATTCCGACTGGATGAAGGTGGAAGACTGCCCCGCGCTTTCGGAAGCCTGCAGACTGATCCGGAAGGAGGACGCGGAGGCGCTTTCCACTGCAAGGCGTCATGCGGATGAGCGCAATCAGGACAGGAGGGCGAGCGATGCGCCGGGTATCGAAGAGCAGCGGCATCGGGATCGCCGCAAAAGCGAATCCCCAGAAATCGTCGAAATTCGCGCCCACCGCGCGGCCGCCTTCGAACATCGCACACAGAGGAACTGGATGGCCTATGTCTATGTCGCAGCCATCGTGATTCTCGCCCTGCTCGCAATCGCTTTCTACAGACCGGTCAACCCCATTCACATCGGCCTGTTGCCTCGATGAAAAAAATCGCTTCGCGGGAAAATTCCCTTTTCAGGATGCTGCTCGATCTTTCCGACTCCTCGAAGCAAAGGAAGCGAAGCGGCAAGACCCTGCTCGACGGAATCCATCTTCTGCAATCGTGCATCGATTCCGGAATCGAGCCGGAGCTGATCGTCGTGAAGGAGTCTTCCTTGCAGCATCCGGAAATCTCTTCCCTGATCGCAAATGGGGAGGCCGTGTTGATGGCGGACTCCCTTTTCGACCGAATCTCCCCGGTGAAGACCCCGACCGGAATCCTCTCCCTGATCGGAATTCCGGTTGCGGAATCGGGAAAGAATCCGCAATTTTGCATCCTGCTCGACAGGATCCAGGATCCTGGAAACCTCGGATCGATCCTGCGCTCGGCGGCAGCAGCCGGCGCCGATGCCGCCTATCTTTCCCCGGGTTGCGCGGATCCATGGTCTCCCAGGGTGCTCAGGGGAGGAATGGGCGCGCATTTCATGATCGGAATCCATTGCGATTTTCGTCTTGAAGAATTCGTTTCCGGATTTTCCGGAAAAACGGTTGCGATGGCGCTCGAGGAAAGTTCATCGCTTTACGAACTCGACCTGTCCGGCCAAATCGCCTTTCTGATCGGAAACGAGGGGGCGGGCATTTCGGACGAGTTGCTTTCGCTTGCGACCTTCCGGGCGAAAATCCCCATGCCGGGCAAAATGGAATCGCTCAATGCGGCTTCCGCTGCAGCGATCTGCCTGTTCGAGCGGACGAGGCAGCAGCCTTGATCGTGCTCTTCAACAAACCGTGGGGCGTTCTTTCGCAATTTTCAGAAGACGGCTCCAGCAAGAAAACGCTGAAGGATTATATTCCCATCCCCGGCATCTACCCCGCCGGAAGGCTCGATGCAGACAGCGAAGGGCTCATGGTGCTCACCGATGAGGGAAGCGTGCAGCACAGACTGGCCCATCCGAAGAAAAAGACCTTCAAGACCTACCGGGCGCAGGTGGAAGGAATTGCCGACGAGGCGGCGCTGGAAGCGTTGCGGCGCGGCGTGGATCTGGGAGACTTCGTGACGAAACCGGCAAAGGTCCGAAGCATTGCCGAGCCGGAAGGATTGTGGGAACGCGATCCCCCGGTGCGTTACCGGAAATCGGTTCCGACTTCCTGGATCGAGATTTCCATTTGCGAAGGAAAAAACCGTCAGGTGAGGAGGATGACCGCAAAGGTGGGTTATCCGACCCTGAGGCTGGTGCGATTTTCGGTTGGGGAATGGACGCTCGCCGGGCTTGCGCCCGGCGAATATCGCATCGTCTGATCAGGCTTCCTTTCCTCTCGAGTGGCGCTTTCTCTCGTTTTCGGTGAGATGACGCTTCCTGAGACGGATGGTCTTGGGGGTGATTTCAACGAGTTCGTCGTCGTCGATGAATTCGACTGCGGATTCCAGAGTCAGCCTGATCGGGGGAGTCAGGCGCACCGCTTCGTCGGTGCCCGATGCGCGCACATTGGTCAGCTTCTTGCCCTTGATCGGATTCACCACGAGATCGTTGTCGCGGCTGTGGATGCCGATGATCATGCCTTCGTACAGCTTGTCGCCGGGACTCACGAACATGCGACCGCGGTCCTCCAGGTTCCACAACGCATAGGCTACCGCTTCGCCCTGTTCCTGCGAGATCAGCACGCCGTTGTGACGACCCGGCAGATCCGCCCGGACCGGGCCATAGTCGTCGAACACGTGGCTCATCAGGCCGGTGCCGCGGGTCATGGTCATGAAATCGGACTGGAAACCGATCAGGCCGCGGGCAGGAATGTGGTATTCCAGGCGGGTGCGGCCGTTGGGGTCGGCTTCCATGTTGGTCAGTTCGCCGCGACGACGACCGATCTCTTCCATCACCGCGCCCTGATGGTCATTTTCCAAGTCGATGGCCAGATTCTCGTACGGCTCGCATTTCTCTCCGTTGATCTCCTTGTACACCACGCGCGGTTTACCGACGGCGAGCTCGAAGCCTTCGCGGCGCATGCTTTCCAGCAAGATGGTGAGATGCAGCTCGCCACGCCCGGAAACCCGGAAGATGTCTGCGTCGCCCGTGTCCTCGACGCGCAGGGCGACGTTGGTCAGGAGTTCCTTGTTCAGGCGATCGCGGATCTGCCGGCTGGTGACGAACTTGCCTTCGGTGCCGGCGAGGGGGGAGGAATTGACCATGAAATCCATGGTCAGGGTCGGCTCGTCGACCGACAGCATGGGCAGACCTTGCGGATTGTCCTTGTCGCAAATGGTCACGCCGATGCCGATGTCCTCGAGACCGGAGATGATCACGATGTCGCCGGCCTCGGCCTCGTCCACGGGCACGCGTTCCAGTCCCTTGAAGCCGAGCACCTGATGGATCCTGCCGGTGGCCACCTGTTCCTCGTGGTTCATCACCGCAACCTGCTGTCCGGGCTTGATCCTGCCGTTGAGCACGCGGCCGATGCCCAGACGTCCGGTATAGGTCGAATAGTCGAGGGCTGCGAGCTGCAACTGCAGCGGCGCATCCGGATTGCCGGGCGGGGTAGGCACATGCGACAGGACTGCGTCGAACAAGGGCTTCATGTCGTTTGCAGCACCACCCTGGGACGGCGCATCCTTCAGGTCGATACAGGCCCAGCCGTTGAGGCCCGATGCATAGATAATGGGGAAATCGAGTTGCTCGTCCGTTGCGCCCAGCTTGTCGAACAGGTCGAAGGTCTGGTCGACCACCCAGTCCGGACGCCCGCCCGGGCGGTCGACCTTGTTGATCACCACGATGGGCTTGAGACCCAGCGCCAGCGCCTTCTTGGTCACGAAGCGAGTCTGCGGCATCGGGCCTTCGACCGCATCGACCAGCAACACCACGCCGTCGACCATGCCCAGCACGCGCTCCACCTCGCCGCCGAAATCGGCATGTCCGGGCGTGTCGACGATATTGATGCGGATGCCCTGGTAATCGATGGCGGTATTCTTCGCGAGAATGGTGATGCCGCGCTCCTTTTCGAGGTCGTTGCTGTCCATGACCCTTTCGGAGACGACCTGGTGGGAGGAAAATGTGCCTGCCTGGTGCAGGAGCTTGTCCACGAGGGTGGTCTTGCCGTGGTCGACGTGGGCGATAATGGCGATGTTTCTCAAAGCGCGAGACATAGGGATACTCGAAAGTGGGTAAAGCCCGAAATTATATCACATCGGGTACTGGATAAATGTTTCCGTCCGGGATATAATCTTCTGGATTTGGCGGCCAAGGGATTTGGTTGCCAAAGGTTTCATCGCTCCCTGACCTTCCTTTCCGTTCGGAAAATGAAATTTGCCGGTTAGCGACGATGTTGGTGCGCTGGCGGCATTTTTCTGCCCATTTTAGGCTGTTTGCCTGCGCGCGTTCGTTTCTTTTTTAGGAAAAATACGTGTCATTTGAAAATCTGAATCTTCACCCCCTCATCCTCAAGGCAATCTCGGAATCCGGCTATACTTCGGCCACGCCGATCCAGGAAAAAGCCATCCCCGAACTCATCGAGGGCCACGATCTGATGGCTTCCTCCCAGACCGGATCGGGCAAGACCGCTGCATTCATGCTGCCCGCGCTCAACAGGCTCGTCGAACCCTCCAAGGCTGCCGGAAAGGGTCCCAGAATTCTCGTACTCACCCCCACCCGCGAACTCGCGCAACAGGTGAGCCAGGCCGCTGCGAAATATGGAAAATACCTGAAGAATGCAAAGGTGGTCACCATCCTGGGCGGCATGCCCTATCCCTTGCAGAACAAGCTGCTTTCCCAGCATGTGGACATCCTGGTCGCCACGCCCGGACGCCTCATCGATCACCTGGAGCGCGGCAGGATCAATTTCTCCCGCCTCGAGATGCTGATCCTGGACGAAGCGGACAGGATGCTCGACATGGGCTTCATCGACGACGTGGAGCGGATCGCGGATGCGACCCCGGAATCGCGCCAGACGGTGCTGTTTTCCGCGACCCTGGAAGGGGCGATCGGAAAGCTCGGCGCCTCCCTCATGAAGGAACCGAAGCTGATCAAGATTGCATCGCAGACGGCAAAGCACGAGAACATCGAGCAACGCCTGCATTATGTGGACGACATGAGCCACAAGAACCGCCTGCTCGACCACATGCTGCGCGACCTTTCCGTGAACCAGGCGATCGTGTTCACCGCGACCAAGCGCGATGCGGACACCCTGGCGGACGATCTGCTCGCCAAGGGATACGATGCGGCAGCCTTGCACGGTGACATGAGCCAGCGCGAGCGCACCCGCACGCTGACTCGCCTGCGCCAGGGCGGCATCAAGGTGCTGGTCGCAACCGACGTGGCCGCACGCGGCATCGACGTCGCGGGCATCACCCATGTCATCAATTTCGATCTGCCGAAATTCGCCGAAGATTACGTCCACAGGATCGGCCGGACCGGACGGGCCGGTGCGACCGGAATCGCGATCTCCTTTGCTTCCGGACGCGATTCCCTGCATGTGCGCAAGATCGAGCGCTTCACCGGTCAGACCATCACCCCGCACGTGATCGAGGGGCTGGAGCCGAAATTCAAGCCGCGTCCTGCGTCGACCCAGAAGCGCAATTATTCCGCGAGGGGAGAGTATCGCAACAACGGCGCGAATCCCAGAAGGAATGGCGGCGGAGATCGATACGCCAGAGAGCGGGGCAACCGCTAGCAGAAACGGCCCGAAAGGGCCGTTTTTTTTGTCCTGTGAAGACATATAATGTCGGAAACTGAACAGGGACAGCATGATTTTCGAAACGGATCATCTCATCACGCCCGAGCAGGCAAAGACCCTGCACGGGCTTTTTCGCGAACGCGCGAGAAGAACCCCGGATGCAATTGCCTACCGGCATTGCCTGGAAGGAAATTGGCACGACATCCCCTGGAAGGAGGCCCTGCAGGAAGTGGCTAGATGGCAGGCCGCGCTGATTTCGGAAGGTTTATCGAAAGGCGACCGGGTGGGCCTCATGCTGAAAAATTGCCCGGAATGGATTTTTTTCGATCAGGCGGCGCTCTCTCTCGGGCTCGTCGTGGTTCCCCTCTACACCCAGGACAGGCCTGAAAACGCAGCCTACATCTGCAATCACGCAGAGATCCGGGTGCTGCTTTTCGAAACCGAAAGCCAGTGGCGCACCCTGAGAAACGTGGGGGGGCAGCTCTCCACGGTGCAACGCTTCGTGAGTCTCAACCGGGTGGAAGGGGGGGAATATGACGGACGCCTTGCTTCCGTGGAAAACTGGCTACCGGAAAAGGCCGAACTCGAGCGCATCCCTTTGGAACCCGGGGATCTTGCCACGATCATCTACACTTCCGGCACCACCGGGCACCCGAAAGGGGTGATGCTCTCGCATGACAACATCCTGGTGAATGCCCATTCAGGGCTTCTTTCCTTTCCCGCCGGAATGGATGACATCATGCTTTCCTTCCTTCCCCTGTCGCACACCTTCGAGCGCACGGTGGGGTATTACATCGGCATCATGGCGGGCGTGACGCTCGCCTTTTCGCGCTCGATCCAGTTCCTTCTGGAAGACCTGCAGGTGGTCCGCCCCACCATCCTGGTTTCGGTGCCGAGGATCTATGAGCGCATCCACAATACGGTTCGATCGAACCTGGAAAAGGCCTCCCCTTTCGCAAGATTCCTGTTCGGCCTTGCCGAATCGGTCGGCTGGAGGCGCTTCGAATACGGGCAGAAACGGGCTTCCTGGCATCCTTCGCTGCTGCTGTGGCCGATTCTCGAGCGGAAAGTCGCCTCGAAAGTGATGTCGCGCTTCGGTGGAAGGCTGAAACTTTCCATCAGCGGCGGCGCGCCGCTGGAGAAGGAAATCTCGAAGCTGTTCGTCTCGCTGGGATTGCCGCTCCTTCAGGGGTACGGTCTCACCGAGACGAGCCCCATCATCAGCGTGAACCGCATCCACGACAATCACCCTGCCAGCGCGGGCCTTCCGCTTCCCGGCATCGAGACCAGAATCGGCGATCACGAAGAGCTCCAGGTGAAAAGCCGCTGCAACATGCTGGGCTACTGGAAGAATCCGCAAGCGACGAGCGCGATGATTTCTGCGGACGGCTGGCTCGCCACAGGCGACATGGCGAGGATCTCGGAGTCCGGCCACATCTACATCACCGGAAGAATCAAGGAAATCATCGTCATGTCCAATGGCGAAAAGGTTCCTCCCGCGGACATGCAGCAGGCCATCCTGCGCGACAGGCTGTTCGAACAGGTGATGATTTGCGGGGAAGGGCGCCCGGGCCTTTCCGCGCTCGCCGTGCTGAATCCGGAAGCCTGGGAGAATCTCGCCGGTGAACTCGGCCTCGATCCTGATTCTCCGCAATCCCTGAAGGAGCGGCGCGCGGAGCGGAAAGTGATCGAGCGGATCTCGCGCCAGCTTTCCGAATTTCCCGGATACGCCAGGATTTCCCGAGCGCTCCTGCTGCTCGAACCCTGGACCATCGACAACGGGCTGCTCACCCCCACGCTCAAGCTCAAGCGCCAGAAGGTTGCGGAAAAATATTCGAAGGAAATCGATGCGCTGTATTCGAGGTTCTAAGATGCATCTGGCGAAAGTCCCTTACATGATTTACGATACGGCTTTGTTCGAAATCGACAAACACAAATCCCATGCGTATCCTGATCAGCAATGACGACGGCTATTTCTCGCCGGGAATTGCCTGCCTGGCCGATGCGCTTTCACAAATCGCTGAAGTCACCGTGGTGGCCCCGGAACGGGACAGGAGCGGAGCGAGCAATTCGCTCACGCTCGACCGTCCCCTCAACCTGAAGCGAGCGCACAGCGGTTTTTATTACGTCAACGGCACCCCGACCGATTGCGTGCATCTTGCCGTGACGGGGATGCTGGACGAGCTTCCGGACATGATCGTCTCCGGAATCAACCACGGCGCAAACATGGGAGACGACACCATCTATTCCGGAACGGTTGCGGCCGCAACCGAAGGATTCCTGCTCGGCATTCCTTCCATGGCGGTTTCCCTGGTGAACGGGGAGAGGGGGAACTTCGAAACCGCTGGCAAAGTGGCGAGGGATCTCGTCGAACTCCTGCTCGAGAAGGATGCGAAAGGCCCGATGCTGCTCAATGTCAACGTGCCGGACCTGCCTTATGAAAATCTCGGAGGAATTTCCGTCACCAGGCTCGGCAAGCGCCACAAGGCGGAGCCGGTGATCAAGGCGAAAAATCCCAGGGGGGACACGGTCTACTGGGTGGGGCCTGCAGGTGCCGCCCAGGATGCCGCCCCCGGAACCGATTTTCATGCGATTTCATCAGGCAGGGTTTCCATCACGCCGCTACAGATCGATCTCACCCATTTCTCCCAGATGGACCTGCTGAAAACATGGCTGATCTGACCGCAAGGCACAGCGGGATCGGCATGACCTCCCAGCGCACCCGCTCGCGCATGGTGGAGCGGCTCAGGGGGCAGGGGATCCGGGACGAAGTGGTGCTCTCCGCGATGAATTCCGTCCCCCGGCACATTTTCGTCGACGAAGCGCTTGCAAGCCGGGCTTACGACGATGTTTCGCTGCCCATCGGTTTCGGTCAGACCATCTCCAATCCGCAGATCGTGGCCAGGATGCTGGAACTGGTGCGCTCGGGAAGGGATCTCGGCAAGGTTCTGGAAATCGGCACTGGATGCGGATATCAGGCCGCATTGTTTTCGAAAATCGCGCGAGAAGTGTATTCGGTGGAGCGCATCGCTCCGCTGCTTGCCAAGGCAAGGAGCGCGCTGCGCGAACTGGGCATCTACAATGCCAGGCTGAGGCATGCCGACGGAAACCTCGGCTGCAGGGATGCGGCTCCTTTCGACGGCATCGTCGTGGCCGCAGCTTCCGGAGAAGTGCCCAAGGCGCTGCTCGGGCAGCTTGCCATCGGTGGTAGAATGGTGCTTCCCCTCGGGGGAGGGGGCGATCAACAGCTCTGTCTCGTCGAAAGAACCGAGCAGGGTTATGTCGAACACCTTCTGGACAAAGTGAAATTTGTGCCGATGCTGACTGGGATCAACTGAATGGACAAGATCAAGATGATGCGCCTTCTTCTGCTCGCCGCTTTTCTGGCTGGTTGCGCTTCCACGGCAACCCGCGCCCCGATCGAGGCCAAGCGTCCGGTCACACCCAAAATGAATTCTGTCCAGGTTCAGGCCGATCAGCGCCCGCAGACCTATGTGGTGAAAAAGGGGGATACCCTGTTCGGAATCGCCTTGGAATTCGGACTGGACTACAGGGATCTCGTCAAATGGAATGCGATTTCGGACCGGAACCACATTTCCACCGGCACGGAACTGAGACTCTATCCTCCGGGAGCCGAGGCGCAGACAAAACCGCTTTCATCGGCACCTGCCCCTTCTGCAACCACCTATCCGCTAAGATCAGCCCCGCCCGCTGCAGTTCCGCAACCTTCGCAGCCTGCTCAGGCTCCCGTAACCTGTCCCACCTGCAACCAGATGGTGAAAGCGCAGCCTCTGGCGATCGAAAAACCCTATTCCGAAGAGACCTGGCAGCAGATGAGCGGGCAGGGGGCGCAAAATGCGCCCCAGCAGGCGCCTCAGGCGAACCAGCCCTCGAGCGAAGTCGACGGAGTGGACTGGATCTGGCCCGCCGAAGGCAAGGTGATCGCAGGATACAACGATACGGCCAACCTCAAGGGAATCGATATCGCAGGGAAAATGGGAGAACCGATCCTGGCTAGCGCATCCGGGAAAGTCGTCTATACTGGGAATGGCCTGCGCGGGTACGGGAATCTCATCATAATCAAACACAACAAAACCTACCTCAGCGCATATGCACACAACAGCAAGATCCTGGTCCACGAAGGCCAGGAAGTGGGCAGGGGGGAAAAAATTGGGGAAATGGGGGAAAGCGATGCTAAACAGGTCATGCTTCATTTCGAGATCAGGCGTTTCGGCAAACCTGTCGATCCGATGCAGTTCCTGAAGGCAGGCAATCATGATCAGGGTGCTCATCGTTGACGATCATGCGCTGGTCAGACAGGGACTGAAAAGAATTCTCAATGAAACCGGCGACATAGCTTCGGTCGGTGAGGCAGCCAACGGCGTCGATGCGATCAGGAGGATCCGCGAGGGAGATTGTGATGTCATCCTGCTCGACATTTCCATGCCGGGGAAGAGCGGGGTCGATACGCTCAAGCAGATCATCGCCGAATGCAGGGGAGGGAAGGTGCTGATCCTCAGCATGCATCCGGAAGACCAGTATGCCGTGCGCCTGATGAAGGTTGGGGCGGCCGGTTACATGACCAAGGAAAGCGCGCCCGAAGAACTGGTCGAAGCGATCAGGAAAGTGGCCCGGGGAAGAAAATACATCAGCCCGACCCTCGCCGAACTGCTGCTCAGCGAACTCGACTCGGACCTCGAAAAACCGGCTCACGAAACCCTGACAGACCGGGAATACGAAATTTTCAGATTGATCGGTTCTGGAAAGACGGTGACCGAAATCGCTGTCATATTGTCGCTCAGCGTCAAGACCATCAGCACGCACCGGGCCCACATTCTCGACAAGATGAAGCTGAAGAACAATGCAGAGCTGGTGGTTTACGCGATCCGCAACGAACTGATCGGCCAGACCTTGTTGCGCACCAGGCGCTGTTTTTCGCGCTGCCAGTCTTTTTCCTTCTCCGCTTCCCGCTTGTCGTACTGCTTCTTGCCCTTTGCAAGTCCGATCTCGAGCTTGATCCTGCCCTTTGAATAATGCATGTCGAGCGGAACGATGGTGTAGCCTGCGCGCTCCACCTTGCCGATCAGCTTCGTGATTTGTTCCTCGTGCAGCAAAAGTTTCCTGGTCCTGAGCGGATCCGGATGGATATGGGTGGAAGCCGACTCGAGCGGACTGATGTGGCAGCCGATCACGACGATCTCGCCGCTGCGGATGACCACATAGGATTCCTTCAGATTCACCCGGCCTGCGCGGATCGACTTCACTTCCCACCCCTCGAGCACCAGGCCGGCCTCGAACCTTTCCTCGATGAAATAGTCGTGAAAAGCCTTTTTGTTCTGCGCAATGCTCATGAATCGGATAAAAATGCGATAAAATGCCATTTTACCAGCAATCAGCTTATGGCTTTAGTCGAAAAATCGGTATTGGTTCATCATTCGGCGGCGCAGATGTTTTCGCTCGTCGACGATATCAGGCAATACCCCGCATTCCTGCCCTGGTGCGGCGGGGCTTCCGTGTCCGAAATCGACCGGGAAAACGTGGTGCATGCCACGGTCATGATCGACTTCCATCACGTGAAGAAGTCCTTCACCACCGAGAACAGGCGGGACGCGCCCAATCTCATCGAAATGAAGCTCGTCGACGGTCCTTTCGACATTCTGGACGGAGAATGGAGGTTCATTCCGCTCGGGGAGGAAGCCTGCAAGATCGACTTCAGGCTGCATTACGAATTTTCAAGCAAGCTCCTCGAAACGCTGGTCGGACCGATCTTCAACATGATCGCGATGAGCTTCGTGGATGCATTCATCAAGAGAGCTGAGAAGGTGTACAAGAAATGACGATCCAGGTCGAAGTGGTTTATGCGCTACCCGGAGTGCAGAATCTGCTGACGGTGAATGTTCCGGAAGGCGCAACCGCCCAGCAGGCGGTCGAACTTTCCGGGCTTCCCGATCAGTATCCGGAAATTGCGAATCTCAAGCTGGGCATTTTCGGTCGCCTCGTGAAGGCGGATACGGTGCTTCGCGAGAAGGATCGGGTGGAAATCTATCGGCCGCTCATTGCCGACCCCAAGGAAGTGAGAAGAAAACGCGCCGAAGAAGGCAAGGTGATGAAAAAGGGGGGAGGGGATATCTAGCAACTGATGCGAGCTGCAAGAGACCTGAATTCAGGAGATTTTGCGGCGGCTGCAAACAATGCTGCACGAGTGCGAGCCGTTCGTGCGTGCAACGGCTTTTTTTCTGTTCGGCGCCTTGCAGCGATTCTTTTTGATGGCAACAAGCGCACTTCGCGCTTCATGATGAATGGCGTGCTCATGTCGCATGGCATCGACGCGATCAGCATACCGGCAGCCAAGGCGCATGAGTTCAACGAGAAGATGGTTCGTTTCTATCTCTCGAAGGATGCCACGGAGATGATGGACTTCCTTATCCGGTGTCACCCGGATACAGAATCAATTCTGCAGGCGCATTAGTCTGAATCGCTCACCACACGTTCCGTTCCTTCATCGATCCCGCACGGGCAGGGCGTCCGGACACTCACTCATGAAAAGCACAAGCATCCCGCAATTCCGCCGCATATATCATTTAACATAATATACATTATGCGAAGTATCGAATTCGGGATCCAGGTAGGCTTCTTTCACAAAAGATTCTCAAGGTCTGCTATATCATGAAGATATGAAAACGATTCTGCTGTTCCTGTTCTTCCTGTTTCCCGCAATCGTCCGGGGCGCGGAGCCGGTGCTCGTGATTCCGGTCAGTGGCGCGATCAGCCCCGCAACCAGCGACTTCATTTCAAGTGGACTTACCAAGGCGGAGAACGAAGGCTTTCAGCTTGCAGTGATCGAACTCGACACTCCGGGCGGGCTCGACAGCTCGATGCGCTCCATCATCCGGAAGATCCTCGCATCCCCGGTACCCGTCGCAGTTTACGTCATGCCTTCCGGCGCCCGGGCGGCAAGCGCAGGAACCTACATTCTCTATGCAGCCCATATCGCGGCCATGGCGCCCGGGACCAACCTTGGCGCGGCTTCCCCCGTCGAAATCGGCGGCAAGCCGGGCAACACGATGATGCACAAGGTCACCAACGATGCCGCGGCCTACATCCGATCCCTTGCGGAACTTCGGGGAAGAAATGCCGACTGGGGAGAACTTGCGGTGCGGAATGCCGAATCGATCCCCGCAAACAAAGCCCTCCAGCTTCACGTGATCGATTATGTGGCGCCCAGTCTGTCGAAATTGCTGGATGCGCTCGACGGCAAAACCATCGAGACCGCTTCCGGGAACAGGATTCTTTCGACTCGTAATGCGCGAATCGTGACGCTTTCTCCGGGATGGAAAATAAGGTTGCTTTCCATCATCACCGACCCCAACATCGCCTATGCGCTGATGGTGATCGGCATTTACGGGATCGGCTTCGAGCTTGCAAATCCCGGATTCGGCCTGCCCGGCGTGACAGGATCCATCTGCCTGATCCTTGCCATGTTCGCCTTCCAGTTTCTTCCCGTGAACTATGCCGGACTCGCGCTCATCGTGCTTGCGCTTATCCTTTTCGCAGCCGAAGCCTTTTTTCCGAGCTATGGCTCGCTGGGATTCGGCGGGGTCATTTCCTTTATTTTGGGCTCGATATTCCTGATGAACGAAAACGGCGGGGTCCGGATCGCCTGGCAGCTCATCCTGACCGCATCCCTCTTCTCCGGATTTCTGATCTTCGGTATCGCAAGGATGGCCTTGAAAACCAGGAAAAAACTCATCGTCACGGGAAGCGAAGCGATCGAAGGCAGCATGGCCCTATCGGTCGAGGATTTCCAATCTTCAGGCCATGTCCGAATGAACGGAGAAATCTGGAATGCGAAATCGCTGCATCCCGTGAAAAAGGGTGAAAAACTGAAAGTTACCGGCCGCGAAGGTCTCACCGTCATTGTAGAAAGGGAATAAAAAATGGAAGCCGCAATCATCTCTCCCCTCTTCCTCCTCCTGGGCGCCGCCATCCTCTTCTTCGCCTCTTCGATCAAGATCATTTACGAATATCAGCGCGCCGTGGTGTTCCAGCTCGGCCGTTTCTGGAAAGTGAAAGGACCGGGCATGATCATCATCGTTCCCTTCATTCAGAAAATGGCGAAACTGGACCTCAGGACCCTCGTTCACGAGGTCCCGCCCCAGGATGTGATTTCCCGAGACAACATTTCGGTCAAGGTCAACGCGGTGCTCTATTTCAGGATCGTCGATCCGGAAAAGGCTTTCATCCAGGTTGCGGATTATTTCACCGCCACCAGCAAGCTCGCCCAGACCACGCTCCGCTCGGTGCTCGGCAAACACGAACTCGACGAAATGCTTTCCGAACGCGACAAGATCAATGCCGACATCCAGGCCATCCTCGATGCGCAGACCGAAGCGTGGGGGGTAAAGGTGAGCAATATCGAGATTCGCGACATCGAACTCACCGAAAACATGATACGCGCGATTGCGAAACAGGCCGAAGCGGAAAGAGACAGGCGCTCCAAGGTGATCCATGCCGACGCCGAATTCCAGGCAGCGCAGGCGCTCGTCAATGCAGCCGAAATCCTCGCGACCACGCCCGGGGGCATACAGCTTCGCTACCTGCAGACCCTGAGCGATGTGGCGGTCGAAAAGAATTCCACCATCGTCTTCCCCCTGCCGATCGATCTCATCAAGCCATTCCTGGAAATGATGGAAAAGCGCAATGCTTCTTGACTTTGCTGAATTCGGGAGCTAAGAATGAGAATCCATCTCTTTTATAAGGGGAATGTCATGAAAAAGTTTCTTCTGGTCGCTCTGCTCGCTCTGCCTCAGATCGCGCTCGCCGCAGGCTCGATCACCATCCTATCGCCCAAGGAAGGTGCGACACTTCCGAGCGGATCCGGGGTCAAGCTCGAATACAATGTCACGCTGAGTCCGGACGGCAATCACGTCCATGTCTATGTCGACAATCAGGATCCCATCGTCGACCGCAACGCTCACGGCTGTCCATGCAGTATCGATCTTCCCCAGTTGTCTTCCGGAAACCATGTGATCGCTGTCAAGGAAGCGACGGTCTCCCATGTGCTGACAGGAGTGGAGAGCAGCGTGAAATTCAGCGTGAAGTGAACACCCAGGACCGGTGGATTTTCCGGTTGCGGAAATCCTCCGGGACGGTCTGAGCCGAAATTTCGCTGAATTCATAACCCGACAAGGCTTCTTCGTCCAGCCTGAAACTTCTCAGGTTGTTCGAAAAATAAAGCGCACCGCCCGGAGCAAGCAACCTCATGCAGGCTTCGATCATGGAGACATGATCGCGTTGCACGTCGAAGTTCCCTTCCATTTTTTTCGAGTTGGAAAAGGTGGGAGGATCGAGCACGATGAGATCATACTCCCCTTTCCATTCTTCCAGGAACTTCTTCACATCCGATCTTATCAGGATGTTTTTGTTGAGATCCATCCCGTTCAGAACGAAGTTCCTCTTCGCCCAGTCGAGATAGGTGTTGGAAAGATCTACCGTGGTGGTGGAGATCGCCCCTCCTTTTGCAGCATAGACTGAAAAGCTGCCCGTATAGGCAAAAAGGTTCAGGAAGCGCTTGCCGAAAGCCCGCTCGCCGATCATTTTTCTCATGTTGCGGTGATCGAGAAAAAGCCCGGTGTCGAGATAGGCGTCGAGGTTGACGATGAACTGGTTGCCGCCCTCAGAGACGACGAAATCGTCGCCTTCTTTCCCGGTGCCGAGATATTGGCCTTCCTTCTGCCCTCCCCGCTGCTTGCAGTGGATGGATTCAAGGGGCAATTCGAGCGCCCTGGAAATTTCCGGGACGATCCCATCCGGGATTTCTCCCGACAGGGATTGCAGGTGTACCCTGCCCTCGTAAAAATCGACGATGTAGGGATACTCCTGAATGTCGCGCTCGTAGAGCCTGTAACAGGAAATGCCGCGGCGCTTTCCCCATTTGGAAAGATGCTTCGCGTTCTTGCGAAGCCGGTTGCCGAACATCTCGCTCAAGACTCGCCCTTCTTCGCTTCGAGTTCCTCCCACCTCGAAAGCGCTTCGAGAAGCGCATTCTCGATTTCCTCGAAGCGGCCCTGCACCTTCGCGATTTCCTGAGGACTTTCCCTGTAGAATTCGGAAGATGCCATTCTTTCTTCGAGTGCTTTCTGCTCTTGTTCCAGGTCCGCGATCATTTTGGGCAGCGCTTCGAGCTCGCGGTTTTCCTTGTAGCTCAGCCCGGACTTTTTGGATTTAGGCTGAGTTGCAGCCTTTTTTTCCTCGCGTGGTTTCTTTTCCTCGACAGCTTTCGGTCTCTGCCTCACCCAGTCCTCATATCCACCCACATATTCGCGCCATTTGCCGCATCCTTCGGATGCGATGACCTGGGTCACCACATTGTCGAGGAAGGCCCGGTCGTGACTCACCAGGAAGATGGTTCCCGAGTAATCGAGAAGGAGCGATTCGAGCAGTTCGAGCGTTTCGATGTCGAGATCGTTGGTGGGTTCGTCCAGCACCAGCACATTGACCGGGCGGGTGAAGAGCCTTGCGAGCAGCAGGCGGTTCCTCTCCCCCCCGGAGAGGCTGCTGACCGGGGATCTGGCGCGCTCCGGGGAAAACAGGAAATCCCCCAGATAGCTGATCACATGTTTTTTCTCGCCGTTGATCTCGATGAAGTCGCTTCCCTTGCTGATGGTGTCGGCAAGAGTGGCATTCATTTCCAGCTTTTCGCGGAGCTGATCGAAATAGGCGATGTCGAGTTTGGTGCCAAGCCGGATATTGCCTGAATCCGGCTGCAATTCCCCGAGGATCAGCTTGAGCAGGGTACTCTTTCCGGCGCCGTTCGGGCCCAGAATGCCGATCCTGTCGCCTCTGCGGATCGTGCAGGAAAAATCTTCGATGATTTTCCTGTTGCCGAAAGATTTGCAGACATGCTCCAGCTCTGCGACGATCTTTCCGGATTTTCCGCCCTCTTCCAGGCTGAAGCTCACACGCCCGAGCGCTTCCCTGCGACTTGCCCGTTCGACCCTCAGGCGCTCCAGCCTCCTCACCCTTCCCTCGTTCCGGGTGCGCCTCGCTTCCACGCCTTTCCTGATCCAGACTTCCTCCTGGGCGAGGAACTTGTCGAATTTCTGCGCCTGCATTTCCTCGATTTCGAGGAGTTCCGCCTTTTTCGTCTGGTACTGGGAGAAATTTCCCTGGAAGCTCGCGAGCTTTCCACGGTCGAGTTCGACGATTCGGGTTGCGACCCGGTCGAGAAAGCGTCGGTCGTGGGTGATGAAAAATACCGTGCCGTTGAAGGAGAGCAGGAATTCTTCCAGCCATTCGATCGATCCGAAGTCGAGATGGTTGGTCGGCTCGTCCAGAAACAGCATGTCCGGCTGCAGGGCAAGCGCGCGGGCGAGCGCAACGCGTTTTTTCTGTCCACCGGAGAGGCTGGAAATTTTCGAGTCGGCCTGCAGATCGAGCCTGGATAAAACGGTTTCGATCCTCGACTGCACGCTCCATCCGTCTTCCGCTTCCAGCACGCTTTGCAGCTCGTGAAGTTTCTCCATCAGCTCGGGCGAGCTTTCGAGCTGGTGGATCACTTCATGGTATTCGAGCAGGACCCGGCTGAGATTGCCCAGTCCGTGCGAGACTTCCTCGAATATGCTGTTTTCCGGGTCGAGAACGGGCTCCTGTTCCACCACGGCGAGCTTCATTCCGGGCGAGTGCCAGATGCGCCCGTCGTCGAGCTTCGCTGTCCCGGAAAGAACCGAAAACAGACTGGATTTTCCCGCCCCGTTCCTGCCGATGAGCCCCACCCGCTCGCCCGGTTCGACGACCAGATCCGCGCCATCGAGCAGCGCGAAATGCCCATAGGCGAGCGATGCCTTTTCGAGAGTCAGAAGCGGCATTACTTGCCCGAATACTTTTTGAGATCTTCGAGGACGTCGCCAACCTGGGCGAGCACCTGGACCTTGTCGTACACTTTCACCACTCGCCCTTGCGGGTCGATGAGAAAAGTGTAGCGCCTCGCCAGCTTGAAGAGGAGAAGGTTCATCAACACGCCGTACTGGTCCACCACCTTCCCGGAAGGATCGGAGAGCAGCGTGAAGGGAAGACGGTTCTTGCTCGCAAAATCTGCATGGCTTTTCTGGGCGTCCATGCTGATGCCGACGATGTTCGCGCCGGCCGAGGTGATTTTGGAGTACCCGTCGCGGAATGCGCAGGCTTCCTTGGTGCAGACCGGTGTATCATCCTTGGGATAGAAATAGAGAACCAGCCATTTGCCCCTGTAGTCGGAAAGCTTGTGCATTTTGCCCGCCTGGTCCGGCAGGTCGAATCCCGGGGCCACTTGCCCGGGTTGGGGAATGTCGCCCGTCTTGTTCACCTGGTACCAGAAAAATGCGGAAACCAGGAGCAGCGAGCCGACGAATACGATCCATCTCATGTTGCATTCCAGTCATTGCGCGAGCCCGAATGATAACAGGTTTCGAAGCTAGAAGCGCTTTTTGAGGCCCACCGCGAATCCTCCCGGAAGGAGCTCAAGGGTGAAAGAGTGGTCCCTGGAATGCGCATACCATCCGGAAGCCGTGCCGACCGCGAAACTCGCGAGCACGTCGGTCTGCCAGTGCCCCTGCACCTTCATCCTGGCGACCGCATCGTAAAGCGGCAGGATTTCCAGTGCGTAGGCCCAGGGATTGTCCTTTCCGTATTCGAGCACGAAGGGAGTGACGATGCCGCTCATCGCTGCGACCTCCCCGCTCGGGAAGCTGTAGTGCCCGCTTCCCTGGAAGAACTGGTTGGGATCACTGGTCTGGGCGGGACGGGAGCGCGTGAAGACCTCCTTCATCACTGCGGCGGAAGCCGATGCGAGAATGGTCGAGTCGACCGATTGCCAGAGCGTGCGCCCGAGACGCGTTTCGTCCCCTTCCCAGAGCGCGCCGCCGATGTCTCCCACCACCATCAGGGTGAGCAGGTTTTTCTGGATCGATCGCTTGTAGATGCCCGAATTGTCATACGCAAGCTTGTGATCGATGCCGAGCGGCCCGCCTCCTGCGAATGCAGTCGCGGAATAGAGCGCCATCAAGGCGCAGCAAATTGATTTCATTGAGATTTTATTCCTATTCATGGAGCCCGCTCCAAAATGGGATTATCAAACGCTCAATTTTGCTGTAAAATTGCATCAATTGGAGCGCCTTCGTAGTTAAATGGATATAACAGACCCCTCCTAAGGGTCAGTTACAGGTTCGATTCCTGTCGAGGGTACCACC
>JABEVD010000198.1 GCA_013044025.1 Burkholderiales bacterium | reverse complement strand
TTCCCTGATCGCTCCGGTTGCAATGGAAGAAGGTCTGCGTTTCGCGATCCGTGAAGGCGGTCGCACCGTCGGCGCGGGCGTCGTTGCCAAGATCGTTCAATAAGGTACATGTGATGCAAAGTCAGAAAATCAGGATTCGCCTCAAAGCCTTCGACTATCGTCTGATCGACCAGTCCGCTCTGGAAATCGTCGATACTGCCAAGCGCACCGGGGCAGTCGTGAAGGGGCCCGTGCCCCTTCCCACCAGGATCGAGCGCTTCGATGTGCTGCGTTCGCCGCATGTCAACAAGACATCGCGTGACCAGTATGAAATCAGGACGCATCTGCGCCTGATGGACATCATCGATCCGACGGAAAAAACCGTCGATGCGCTGATGAAACTTGATCTCCCGGCCGGCGTGGACGTCGAGATCAAGCTGTAAGGAAGTTCGGGGATTTCCCCGATCGATGCCGGTCAATCGTAACCGGCAATTTGAAAGGATAAAAAATGACTTTAGGACTTGTCGGCCGCAAGGTTGGCATGACCCGCATTTTCACCGAGGACGGCAGCAGCGTCCCGGTGACCGTGCTGGACATGTCGAACAATCGCGTCACCCAGAGCAAAACCGAAGCCACCGACGGATATGAAGCCGTACAGGTGACCTTCGGCACGCGTCGTGCAAGCCGCGTGAACAAGGCAACCGCCGGGCATTGCGCCAAGGCAGGCGTCGAGGCGGGTTCGGTTTTCACCGAATTCAGGCTTGATTCCTCCGCCCAGTTCAAGGCAGGCGAGCACATCACCGTCGAAATCTTCCAGGTGGGACAGAAGGTGGACGTGACCGGAACTTCGAAGGGCAAGGGCTTTTCGGGTGCCATCAAGCGTCACAATTTCTCTTCCAACCGCGCAAGCCACGGCAATTCGGTTTCGCACAACAGCCCAGGCTCCATCGGCATGGCGCAGGATCCCGGCAGGGTTTTCCCCGGAAAGCGCATGGCCGGCCAATACGGCAATGTGAAATCCACGGTTCAGAATCTCGAAGTCGTGAGAATCGATACCGAACGCCAGCTGCTTCTCGTGAAGGGCGCTCTCCCCGGTTTCAACGGCGGAACGGTCCTCGTTCGCCCCAGTGTCAAGGCAGGTGCGTGATGGAACTCAAACTGATCAATGAAAACGGCAGCGCCTCCACGGTGGCTGCATCGGATGCGCTGTTCGGGCGCGAATACAACGAAGCCCTGGTTCATCAGGTCGTGACCGCCTACCTCGCCAATGCGAGGAGTGCAAATCGCGCGCAGAAGGGACGTTCGGATGTTTCCAAGTCGACCAAGAAGCCTTTTCGCCAGAAAGGCACCGGACGCGCTCGTGCCGGTATGGCTTCTTCTCCGCTGTGGCGCGGAGGCGGCAAGATTTTCCCGAACAGCCCGGATGAAAATTTCAGCCACAAGGTCAACCGCAAAATGTATCGTGCCGGCATGTGCACGATCCTCTCGCAACTGGTGCGCGAGGACAGGCTCACCGTGGTGGAAAGCCTGAACCTCGAGACCCCCAAGACCCGTGAACTGGCTACCAGGCTCAAGGGAATGGGACTCGACAATGTCCTGATCGTGACCGACGGAATCGACGAGAAGCTGTATCTCTCTTCGCGCAACCTGCCCAACGTTCACGTTGTCGATGCAAGGAACGCCGATCCCGTAAGCCTCGTCCGCTTCGCGACGGTCCTGATGACCAGGGATGCAGTGGCCAAGATTGAGGAGATGATGGGATGAGTGAAATGAACAAGGAACGCCTGATGAAGGTGATACTGGCCCCGGTCATCTCCGAAAAGAGCACCTGGGTTGCCGACAAGTACGAACAGGTCATTTTCAAGGTGGCCAGCGATGCAACCAAGCCGGAAGTGAAATCCGCTGTTGAACTCATGTTCAACGTCAAGGTTGATTCGGTTCAGATGCTCAACGTGAAGGGCAAGAACAAGCGCTTCGGACGCTTCATGGGCAGACGCAAGGACTGGAAGAAGGCCTATGTCTGTCTGCAGCCGGGGCAGGAAATCAATTTTGCCGGCGAGGCGTAAGGACAAGACATGGCACTCATCAAAGTAAAACCGACCTCTCCCGGCCGCCGCGCGGTCATCCAGGTCAAGACCCCGGGTCTGCACAAGGGCGCGCCGCATGCGCCGCTGCTTGAAAAGCAGTCCAAAACGGCAGGTCGCAACAACAACGGTCGCATTACCACCCGTCACATCGGCGGCGGCCACAAGCAGCACTACCGGGTTGTCGACTTCAAGCGCAACAAGGACGGGGTTCCCGCGAAGGTCGAGCGCATCGAATACGATCCGAATCGTAGCGCGCATATCGCCCTGCTTTGCTATGCAGACGGCGAACGCCGCTACATCATTGCTCCCAAGGGATTGACCGCGGGCGCAGTGTTGCTGAATGGACCCGAATCCCCGATCAAGCCTGGCAACTGCCTCGCGCTGCGCCATATCCCGGTCGGCTCCACGATCCATTGCGTCGAGATGCTTCCCGGCAAGGGCGCGCAGATTGCGCGTTCCGCAGGAACCTCGGTCCAGCTTCTGGCGCGCGATGGCAGCTATGCCCAGTTGAGGCTGCGTTCCGGTGAAATCCGCAAGGTGCACATCGATTGCCGCGCAACCCTTGGCGAAGTGGGCAACGAGGAGCATTCGCTTCGTTCCATCGGCAAGGCCGGTGCGAATCGCTGGAGGGGAATCCGCCCGACCGTTCGCGGCGTCGCGATGAACCCGGTCGATCACCCGCATGGCGGCGGTGAAGGCAAGACTGCAGCCGGTCGCGATCCGGTCAGCCCGTGGGGAACCCCCACCAAGGGATACCGTACGCGCCGCAACAAGCGCACGTCGGGCATGATCGTTCGTCGTCGTCACAAGAATTAAGAGGTAGCAAATGGCACGTTCAGTTAAGAAAGGCCCGTTCGTAGACGCCCATCTCTTGAAGAAGGTGGATAACGTACGTTCGACCAACGACAAGCGCCCGATCAAGACCTGGTCCCGTCGCTCGACCATCCTTCCCGATTTCGTCGGACTCACCATTGCCGTGCACAACGGCAAGCAGCATATTCCGGTGTACATCTCCGAGAACATGGTGGGACACAAGCTTGGCGAGTTTTCGCTGACCCGTACTTTCAAGGGTCATGCCGCCGACAAGAAATCGAAGAAATAGGAGTGTGACATGAAAACTACCGCAACGCTGCGAGGCGTCAGGCTTTCCGCCCAGAAGGGCAGGCTCGTTGCAGACCTGATCAGGGGTCTTCCTGTCGAGAAGGCGCTCAACATCCTGGCATTCAGCCCAAAAAAGGGCGCAGGAATCATCCGCAAGGTGCTCGAATCCGCGATCGCGAATGCTGAGCACAAAGATGGAGCCGACATCGACGAACTGAAGGTTTCCGCGATCATGGTCGACGAGGGCACCACCCTGAAGCGTTTCACCGCCAGGGCGAAGGGACGCGGCAACAGGATCAGCAAGCGCACCTGCCACATTCAGGTTACCGTCGGCGATTGAAGCCGTTTGAAAAGGATAAGCAATGGGTCAGAAAATACATCCGACAGGATTTCGGTTATCAGTACTGAAAAACTGGTCGTCCAAATGGTATGCCGGAAACAGGAAATTCTCTTCCATGCTTCTGGAAGACATCAAGGTTCGTGAGTTTCTCACCAAGAAGCTCTCGCATGCATCGGTCGGCAAGATCGTGATCGAGCGTCCTGCAAAGAACGCCCGCATCACCATCTTCAGCTCGCGGCCCGGCATCGTGATCGGCAAGAAGGGCGAGGACATCGAAGTCCTGAAGGCGCAACTGCAGAAGATGATCGGCGTGCCCGTCCACATCAACATCGAGGAAATCAGGAAACCTGAAATCGATGCGAAGCTGATCGCGGACAGCATTTCCCAGCAGCTCGAGAAGCGCATCATGTTCCGTCGTGCGATGAAGCGCGCGATGACCAATGCGATGCGTCTTGGCGCACAGGGAATCAAGATCATGAGCTCGGGACGTCTCAACGGAATCGAGATCGCCAGGCGCGAATGGTACAGGGAAGGGCGCGTGCCGCTGCATACCCTGCGCGCCGATATCGATTACGGCGTCTCCGAAGCGAAAACGACATACGGCGTCATCGGCGTGAAGGTATGGGTGGACAAGGGCGACAGCAGGAACGACGCCACAGTGCAACAGCCTGCAGAACCCGAAAAGAAGCCCAGGAAGACAGGAGTGAAAAATGCTGCAGCCGTCTAGAACGAAATACCGCAAACAGCACAAGGGCCGCAATACCGGCGTCGCCACCCGTGGCAACAAGGTGAGCTTCGGTGAATTCGGTCTGCAGGCTGTCGAGCGCGGCCGTCTGACCGCAAGACAGATCGAAGCTGCGCGTCGCGCCATGACCCGTCATATCAAGCGTGGCGGCAGGATCTGGATCCGGATTTTCCCGGACAAGCCGATCTCCAAGAAGCCTGCCGAAGTGCGTATGGGTAACGGCAAGGGAAGTCCCGAATACTGGGTTGCCGAAATCCAGCCGGGCAAGGTTTTGTATGAAATGGAAGGAGTGAACGAGGAAATCGCGCGCGAGGCATTCCGCCTGGCTGCTGCCAAGCTTCCGATTTCCACATCCTTCGTCGTGCGTCAGGTGGGGTAAACCATGAAAGCTAGCGAATTGAGGCAAAAGGACCTGAATGGTCTGAACGAGGAACTGCTGGAACTGCTGAAGGCGCAGTTCGGACTGCGCATGCAACTGTCCACGCAGCAGCTTGCGAACTACAGCCAAATGAAAAAGGTGCGCCGTGACATCGCGCGCGTCAAGACTGTCATCAGAGAAAAGGCCGTGCAGCCATGAGTGAATCCAATTTGAAGCGCACGTTGACCGGCTCCGTCGTCAGCGACAAGATGGACAAGACCGTGACGGTCCTGGTCGAGCGCAAGGTCAAGCATCCGCTCTACGGCAAGATCGTCACGCGCAGCAAGAAGTATCACGCGCATGACGAAAACAACGAGTTTCACGTCGGCGACGTGGTGGTGATCGAAGAAACCAGGCCTCTTTCCAGGACCAAAACCTGGCGAGTGACCAGTCTGGTTTCCAAGACACAAGGCTGAAGCTTGGAATGTACGGGGATTCGGCGTAGAATCCCCTTCTTTTGTTCAGCCAGAAATGGCGACCTGACCCGGACGGGATCCAATACTGGTCGACGAACGGCTCCGCCGAGGTCGGGATAAGTTGGAGTTATAGATAATGATACAAATGCAATCGCGGCTCGACGTAGCCGACAATACCGGTGCGCGCTCGGTGATGTGCATCAAGGTGATCGGCGGCTCCAAGCGCAGATATGCCGGGATTGGCGACATCATCAAGGTGAGCATCAAGGAAGCGGCTCCCCGTGGACGCGTCAAGAAGGGCGAAGTCTATAATGCCGTGGTCGTCAGGACTGCGAGCGGGGTTCGTCGTCCCGACGGTTCGCTGATCCGTTTCGACGGCAATGCGGCCGTTCTGCTGAACAACAAGCTTGAGCCGATCGGAACGCGTATTTTCGGGCCGGTGACGCGCGAGCTCAGGACCGAAAAATTCATGAAAATCGTGTCCCTCGCACCCGAGGTCCTTTAAGGCCCGGTGTAGCAGGTAGAGGAGAATTTATGCGCAAGATCAAAAAAGCGGATGACGTCATCGTCATTACCGGCAAGGACAAGGGAAAGCGCGGCTCGGTGCTGCGCGTGGTCGATGACCAGCATGTGGTCGTCACCGGTGTGAACCAGGTGAAGAAGAGCAAGCGTCCCAATCCCAACAAGGGAGAGCAGGGCGGCATCGTCGAAATGGAAATGCCGATCCACGTTTCCAATGTGGCGATTGTCAATCCCTCGACGGGCGCTGCGGATCGCGTCGGCATCCGCGTGCTCGAAGACGGCCGCAAGGTTCGGTTTTTCAAATCCAATGGCGAAGTGATGGGAGC
>JABEVD010000197.1 GCA_013044025.1 Burkholderiales bacterium | reverse complement strand
GCCGCTTCGCACTGCTGGCACATCATCGGCAGGAAGGAAGCTCCGCTCTCCGGAAATTCCCCCATGTTTTCATCCCAGTAGCGCTCGATGCGGATCCAGTGCATCACCTGTCCATGGTGGAAACGGCTCTTTCCGACCACCGGCAGGTTGTTCTCGGCATAGCATGCGGTGGTGCAGGCATTGCATCCGGTGCAGATGTCGAGATCGAGGGCCATCGCCCACTTGTATTCGCTGTACTGGACGTTGAGGTCATACTGGCCACGGAACGGGCGGGTCTTCCTGTAAAAGGACCAGTTGTTCAAAAGATTCGTAATCGACACTGTTAAATCTCCTTGGAAAGCTGAGCCACGTCAGCCGGTAACGTCACAACCAACTTGCGCCCCATCTGGGTGTTGACGGGACCTTCGTCCTTGACGATCTGTTCGGATTCTGCGGTTTTCCTGACCGATACCCGGGTTGCAAACATGGCAAGTTCTCCGCTGTCTTTCTCGAAGACCGGGTTCAGTATCGCGAAAGGATTGACGCCGACCCCCTTCGCAAATCTGCCGAGCGACTCGTGTCCCTGCCCGAGCGGAATCGAAACCGCATCCGGATGGATTCCGGGGAAGAGATAAGCCTTCACCTTCAGCGAACCGTTCTGGGAGGCAACCTCCAGGTAATCCCCCTCCTTGATGCCCATGCTGGCAGCAGTCTTGGGATGGATTTCAGCCCAGGAATCCCAGACGATGGTGGTGAGGGGATCCGGCGACTCCTGCAGCCATCCGCAGTTTGCGTGCCTGCCGTCCCTGAAATAATGACGCTCGGAAGGAATCAGGTAGAAGGGGAACTTCGGATCCTGGACCGGCGCATCGGTGGAAAGGTCGAGGGATGCCGCGGTGAAATTCGAGCTAATCTGCTGCGGCTCCGCATCCACGTGAATCACGCCCGTGCTCAGGGTGTCGTACCAGAAATGCTCGTCGGTGTCGGTGTACTTCACAGCAGGCTTGATCGCCACGATCGCAGTCTTGAGGTAGGTGAAGAAATCCGGCCAGTTCTTGTAGTCTTCCGGCTTTCTCGCCTTCACCAGATCGAGCACGATGTCGCCCATCGAACGGGTGTTCGGATAGAGCTTGTTCATGAGCGGCTGCTGCAGGGTGATTTCCACGCCCTCAGGCTGATACCATGCGACGTGAGAACCGAAATCCTCCACGCCGGCCAGGATCGGCAGTACCAGATCGCATTCTTCCGCGGTTTCGTCCACTGCATTGACAAAGCCGACCTTGAAGGGAACCTTCCTCAGATTCTCGCGCAAGCCCATGAAGCTTGGCGCGGTGAAAACCGGGTTCGCGCCGTGAATGAAGATCGCCTTCAGCTTTCCGGTTCCCATCGCATCGTTCATTTCCTTCAATGCTGCGAAGCTGCCCGCGGAAGGCGCGAGTTGCGGGAAAGGGGATGCGGTCTGCCCGTCGACGGTCTTGCCGACATTGCCGAGCATCTTGTTGAGCAGCTGGATCGCCATGGCGTTTTGCGCACCGTGCGCATGACCTTCTGCGGATGCGCCGGAAATGACGATGCTGGGACTCTTCTCCCAGAGCATGGACGCCACATGGGCAACCAGCTCGGGACGAACCCCGGTAGCCACGCTGACGGCATTCTTGTCGTATTTCTTGAGCAGCGCCGCGACCTCCGGGGTTGCGGAATTGGCGAACTCCGCATGCTGCATCAACACGTTGGCAACCCCCAGGGCGAACACGCCTTCGGTGCCGGGAATGATCGGGATCCAACGATCGGCGTTGGCGCCGGTCATGGTCATCTTGGGCTCGATCTGCACCAGGGTGCCGCGAGGCGCCTTCCTGAATTTCGCATATTCGGCTGCGAAATGTACCGGGGATGCCACGGTTCCCAGGAAATCGCTTCCGAAGGAAAGAATGAGCCTTGCCTTGTCGAAGTGCAGGCGGGGTTGATCCACACCATATACCTTCCTGTTGGCATCGAAGCCGATCGCAGGAGAAAGCGCTTCATAGACATAATGGTTCTTGGAACCCATGCTTTCCAGGTAATTCTGCACCAGCACCTTGAGGTGTCCACTCACGGCCCCGGTCATGAAACCGAATTCCTCGCCGGATATGCCGCTCTTCGACCCCACTTTCTCGTCGAGCATGGCCATTGCCTTGTCCCAGGTGGTGGGCACCAGTTTGCCGCCCTCTCGCACCATCGGATCGGTGAGCCGGTCCGGATTGTACTGAACCTGGACCGCAGCCTGACCGAGTCCGCAGATCTTGCCGCCGCTGATCCTCGATTCGGGATTGCCTTCCATTTTCAGCACGCGACCTTCGCGTACACGCCCCATGACCCCGCATGCCGAACCGCACTGGGTGCAGGTGGAAGCATAGAACACGCTGAGGCCGGGAACCACGAAATCTTCCGGACTCACATTGGGCATGATGACTTCGTCGCCCGACCTGATGTCGGTGTTGCCACACCCGGCGAGTGCAAGGGAGCCTCCGCCAAGCCCGAGCACTTTCAGAAAATCCCTGCGATTAATGCCGCTTTCACTCATAACAAATTCATCCCATTCTAGATATTTCGGGTGGAAATATGTCCGCGCCTGTATCCGCAAACGCTTACTTGTGGCACTGCCAGCATTCGCCTGGCCCGTGGCTCGTCTTCATGTTGGTGTCGCTTTCCTTGTGATCCTTCTGATGGCAACTGATGCACCACCCCATGGAAAGCGCCTTGACGCGCCTGTCCACCGTCATGTTGGCCACATCGCCGTGGCAGTATCCGCAGACTTCGCGAACCGGCCGGTTCTGCCTGAAATAGAAACGCTGGATATGGCGCTCATGATTGAACCGGACATAATCGGGCAGATCGTTGACCTTCTTCCAGGGAATCGGCTCCTTCTTGTCCCAGTATTCGAACAGCTTCTTGATGCGGGGCTTGTTGCGAACCGATTCGATGTTCTGGTGACAGCCAATGCACTTGTCAATCCTCGGAATCACGGAAACGTATCCACGCCTCGCGCCGGTATGACAGTACATGCAATTGATTCCCATGTCGCGAGCATGCCGGTAATGGGGAAACTCGATCGGCTGCTGCACGACAGGACCCAGCGCATTGTAACCATCCGGGGTTTGCGAACCAATCGGACCACCCTGCACGAAGGGCTCAGCATTAACTGCATTCCCAAAAAGGAACAAAAGGGAAAACACTGCCAGCAAACGATGGATCATGTTTCTCGTTCCAGAAGTATTAAAGCAAGTCATATGTTGATATCCATTGAAATTGACCATTCGAAATTTAACCCTCGCCCTATGTCCAGATTCGAGGGGGAACCCCGCCTCACCATTCATCATCATTTCCTTATAATGGAAATGATAATGATAATGATACTTAAATAGCGAAAAGAGCGAAACAGCCTCTTTTCGCTTTACGCACCTCAAATTGTCGATCGAACAGACAATTTCAGTACAAACATTGATTTTACTAGGGAAAAGTCAGAGGAAATGCAAAAGGCATCCGGCAGCGCCGGGTATCGCTCTTCCTTTGCAGCGCATGCGCTGCACTTGAATTTGACCTTCATGCTCCCTCCTCATCCAACAATTCTTCGTGTTTTTGGCCGTGCCTGACTTTTCTGCCAGCCATT
>JABEVD010000196.1 GCA_013044025.1 Burkholderiales bacterium | reverse complement strand
GTCGGTCAATGCGTCCTGCGCCGAGCCGTAAACCCGCGCGAGCTGCACGAGACGATCGAGGTCGCCGTTGTTGACCATCTCGGCGATCGCCGGAATCGCCTTTTCCAGCCCCGCCCGGTTCACTTTGTCGACGAGCGAGAGTCCGCCGCCCACCGCCTCGGTGAGCCTGCCCACCATCTCGTCGGTGAGCGCATCCTGTGCGGATCCGTAAACCCTTGCGAGCTGGACCATGCGTTCGAGATCGCCGTTGTTGACCATCTCGGCAATCTGCGGGATCGCCTTGCCGAGCCCCGCCCGGTCGATCTGGTCGATGAGGGTGAGGCCGCCGCCCACTGCGGAAGTGAGCCTGCCCACCATTTCGTCGGTGAGGGCGTCGCGTGCCGCTTCGACCACCCTTTCGACTTCGTTCATGTCAGTAGCGCTCATGGCTTCTCCTCACAGGAGTCCGCGAGCGGAGGCCCAGTAAAGCTTGTTGTAGGCCATCTTGAACCAGTGCACAGCCTTGGTAGGCGCTTTCGGGTCGGGCGGGGTCTGATAGTTGAACATGGCGTAGGTCGCGCGATCCTTGCCCGCTTCGATGAAGCAGAACACCTTGCCGTCGTAATCCCTGACCGGGGTGCCGATCTTCACCATCGCTGCGATGTTTTCCCCCAGAGTGTCGGCCTCGAAGTGGGCGGTGGAACCCGCCTTGCTGATCGGCAGATTGGTGGTGTCGCCCACCACGAAAACGTTCTTGCGGCCTTCCATGTTGAGCTGATGGCGATTGGTCGGAATCCAGCCGTTTTGTCCCAGTCCGTTCTTTTCGATGACTTCCATTCCGCGGTGAGCGGGAATCGAGATGAGCAGGTCATAAGGCATTTCGGTGCCTTCTTCGCTCTTCAGAACCTTGTTCTCTCCGTCGACTTCCTTGATGTTGAAAAGAGTTTCGTAAGCGATGCCGAGCCTGTCGAACTCGGGCGCTGCCCACTTCGCGACGTTCTCGAGACTGTGTACGCGGCCGATCGGGTAGGTGTACTGGAATTGCATCTTGTCGAGGATGCCGCGATCCTTGAAGTAGTCGTGCAGCATGAAAGTGATTTCGAGCGGGGCCATCGGGCACTTGTGCGGCACGCCCACGGTGATCACCACGCGCCCGCCTTCGAATTCGCGGATGCGCTTGAACATCTTGAGCGCGGATTCTTCCGTGTAGAAGGTTTCGCTGTTCTCGGCGAGTCCCGGGATGGATTCGGGGAACATGCGCGAACCGGTTGCGATCACCAGGATGTCGTAGGAATGGGTCTTTCCGCTCTTCGTGACCACCTGGTTGTCGTCGAGCTTGAATTCGGTGACCGGGTCGACATGAAACTCGATCCCGGGTTCGAGGAGGCTTGCCTGATCCCGGTACAATTCGTCCGGGGTGATCCTGCCCACTGCAAGATAGAGCAGTCCGGGCTGGTACATGTGTTTGTCGGATGCGGAAAGCATGGTGATTCTCGCCTTTCCGCTCTTCAGTTCTCCGGTGAGCCTGCGTGCAAGGTTGTTCGCCAGAATGGTTCCGCCCATGCCGCCGCCTACGATCAGTATGCGCATTTTGCCTCCTCCTGTTGTGTGATTATTTTGCTTTTCGAACCGTGATATACCAGACTCCGTTTTCTTCGCGGGTGCCGATGAGTTCGTGCCCGACTTTTTTGATCCATTCGGGAACGTCGGCAGCCGAACCCTTGTCGGTGGAAAGCACTTCTAGTTCGTCTCCCACGCTCGCCATTTTCATCCCCGCGATGAGTTCCATGAGGGGACCGGGGCAGAAGCTGCCACGCGCATCGATGATTCTTTTTTCAGCCATTTTTTTCTCCTTAGAATGTCCAGACCTGTCCGTCCTGCGCGTCGTCGAGGAACTTGGTAAGCCCTGTCGGTTCGCCGAGATAGGATTCCAGATCATCGTGGCCGACTTCCAGAACGTCCATCGCCATCGAGCAAGGATATAGTTTGGCATCCCCCAGTTCAACTGCCTGTTCGAACAGCATCTTGAATTTCGGCACCTTCTTTTCCTGCATCAGGGTGCCCATTTCCCCTTCGCCGGGCGCCTCGATTTCACGTCCCTTGACGAAATGCGGCAGCGCATTCATCGACAGGAAAATCAGCGTTTCATGCCCGCTCACGGCGGCGACCGATGCCACCATTGCCGCCATCTGCAGGCGTTCCATGCTGCCGGATACTACGACTACGCAAACCTTGCTCATCAGAAATCTCCGTAAGACTGTGAATGTTATTGTAGGACACTTCGGCCCGTACGGCATGGCAGGATGGGCCGGTCCATTTCCACTGGATTGCAAGCGTCGTGCCATAGATGCAGTTTATTGATTTTTCAGCAACGGCAATTTTCGTCGTCAATTTTTCATGTCAATCTGGCAGGAATCGTGATAGATTGACGGGTCATGTCATGACATATTGGCAGAAAATGATGCAGGCAATGGAACTCCAGTCTCTCATCGACGTACAGGAAAACCCTTTCGTTCTGATCGACGAGCATTACCGGATCGTCGCCGCCAACCGCGCCTATTGCGCGAATTACGGGGTGGACAGGAAGTCCATCGTGGGCAGGCTCTGCCATCAGGTTTCCCATCTTTCCAGCGTTCCCTGTCACAGGAACGGCGAGGATTGTCCGCACCAGGAAGTGTTCCGGAGCGGGGCGATGCACGAAGTGATGCACACCCATTACGACAGACTGAACCGGGAGGAATATGTGCGCATCAAGGGGCATCCGGTATCGGGTTCGGACGGGAAGCGCTACCTCGGAGAAGCGATTTTTCACATCGCGGGTTCCGCAGAACTCGACTGTTCCGAGATGCAGATGATCGGCAATTCTCCCGCCTTCCTTTCCTGCCTGGATCATCTGACCCGTGCTGCGGAAACCGAGGCGCCCATCCTTCTTCTGGGAGAAAGCGGGGTGGGCAAGGAACTGGCCGCGCAATACGTGCACAAGCGATCGTCCCGCCGCAATCGCCCTTTCGTCGCGCTCAACTGCGCATCGATTCCGGAGACCATGTTCGAGGACGAGCTTTTCGGCCACGAGCGCGGCTCCTTCACCGGATGCATCGGCAGGAAGCAGGGGCTTTTCGAGCTCGCAGACGGCGGCATCCTGTTTCTGGATGAAATCGGCGAGATGCCTCTTGCCATGCAGGCGAAGTTGCTCAGGGTGCTGGAGCGGGGCGAATTCAGGAGGCTGGGCGGTTCCGCAGTGCTGCATGCGGACGTACGCCTGGTCTTCGCCACCAACCGCGATCTTCCGGAAATGGCGAAGGAGGGGCGTTTCAGGCTCGATCTTTATTACCGGATCGCCGGAATCGATGTGAGGCTGCCGAGCCTGAAGGAGCGATCGAGCGACATTCCCGCGCTTGCCGAAGCGCTCCTGAAGCGCCTCGGACGTTCCGGCATGCCGACCTGCAGGCTGACGGACGATGCGCTGGAAAAACTCATGACCTATTCCTATCCGGGAAATGTCCGGGAACTCCGAAACATCCTGATGAAGGCGGTGGCGGTCTGCAACAACGGCATCATCAGCGCGGAGCATGTCCATCCCGGGAATCAGCCGCTCGTGCACCAGATCCTTCCCGCAGTCGAAGAAAAATCGGAACGCTCCATGGAAGAAGTCGAATCCTCCCATATCGCCGAACTCCTGGATCGGCACAACGGACACCGACGCATTGTCGCAGATCTGCTCGGCATCAGCGAGCGCACGCTCTACCGCAAACTGAAGCGCTACGGATTGACATGAAAAGATTCGCAATATGGTTTTGTCTTCACGCCTCCCTTGCTTTTGCCGCGCCCGAAGAAATCCAGGTCTACATGGACGAGATGGATGCGCCGGGCCAGTTCGGCCTCGATGTGCACAACAATACCGTCCTTTCCGGAAGCGGCGCGAGCGATTATCCGGGTGCGGTTCCTCCGGTTCATGTGTACAGGATGACGCCCGAGTTTTCCTATGGCCTCACTGAAAATTTCGAGTTGGGGGCCTATTTTCTTTCCTCCTATTCGGCGACGACCGGTCCTGCCTATGACGGAACCAAGCTGCGCATCAAGTACATCGCCACCAAGGAGCCGGGACAGACGGATTTCTGGGGTGCGAACCTGGAAGTGGGCAAACTTGCCACGGCAGTCAGCCAGGCTCCGTGGAATGCGGAGCTGAAGGGGATCTACGGTTTCAGGCAGGGAAAATGGACCGTCGCCTTCAATGCCAATCTCGCCTGGAGCTTGTCCGGACCGGGAGCCTTGCCGCCTTCCCTGGAGTTGGACAGCAAGGTCGCCTGGTCTGTGAAAAAGGATCTCGCATTGGGATTCGAAAGCTACAACGGGGTGGGCCCGGTCCGCAGGATGGGCTATCTGGGGCAGGAAAGCCAGACATTGTACGCAGTGGTCGACACCGCAGTGGCAGGTTGGGATCTCAACCTCGGGCTGGGGCGGGGGCTTTCCAGCGTGTCGGATCAATGGATACTGAAAGGGATCGTGGGCGTGCCATTCTGATGACAGTCCATTGAAAAATTCTTGATCGAGACAAATTCTCATTGATTTTGATTCTGGATCGAGCTTTTCGTCGATTTTTGGACCATAATCATAAAGTCGTTATCCTAAAACAGAATAGGTCGGCAAAGGGGAGAAATATGGACAACTGGTTCATGCCGCTCGGTGAGAACGCCATCCTTGCGATGATCGCTGCATTGTCGCTAGCTGCAGCCCTGGCGAAACTCCAGGGAAAACGCAAATCCGACCAGACGAAAAATCACGCGATCCGGAAGATGCAGTCCCGCAAGTCGGAGCATGGGGCGCGCGCTGACGAGAATATCGATCTGATTTCCTCCAGATCCGAGCTCGAAGTCTGGGAAGTCGACCTGATGGAAGAGGCGGACATTTTCATCACCTACGGATATTACGAGAAGGCGGCCGATACGCTCAGGCGCTATCTGTCGAACAACGGCGAACAGGAACTCCTCGCCCTGAAGAAGCTCCAGTTCGTCGACATCAAGCTGCGCGAATTCCGCGCCAAGGCCGGCATGGCCATTTAGGTTCCCTGCACCAGCCTTTCGAATTCCAGGGGCGGGATGGGCGGGGAATAGAGGAATCCCTGCGCATAGTCGCATCCCGCTTCGATCAGCAGTTCCTGCTGTGCGGATTTTTCCACTCCTTCGGCGATCACTCCGAGTCCCAGCTTGTGGGCCATCGCGATGATGGCCTGACAGATCGCCAGATCGTTCTCGTCGGTATCGATATGGCTGACATAACTCTGGTCGATCTTGAGCAGATCGATGTCGAATGTCTTGAGGTAGGAAAGGGAGGAGTGTCCGGTGCCGAAATCGTCGATCGCAAGCTCGATGCCGGCATTGCGCATCCTGACGAGCTTTTCGTTCACTTCCTCGCTGGGATTGAGCAGCAACCCTTCGGTGATTTCGACCGAGATGTGTCTCGCTTCCAGCCCTTCCTGAACAAGGTATTCAGACCAGGAGAATCTGTCTTTCTGGGTGATCTGCAGCGGGGACTTGTTGACGCTGATCTGGATTGGCTCGTTCAGGGTGTCGCGCCAGACTTTCGCCTGGCGAACCGCTTCCCTGAATACCCAGTCTCCGATCGAGAGGATGAGCCTCGATTCTTCCGCGATGGAAATGAATCCGGAGGGATTCACCATGCCCCTCGAAGGATGCATCCAGCGCAGCAGGGCTTCCGCCTTGCGGATTTTTCCGCCCGGAAGCTCGACGATCGGCTGATAATAAACCCTGAACTGTTCCGAGGCGAGCGCGATGCGCAATTCGTTGGCGATCAGCAGGCGATTTTGCGCCATTTCCTGCATGGCAGGGGTGAAGTAACAGAAGCGGTTTCTTCCTGCGCCCTTGGCTGCATACATGGCCTGGTCCGCATTCTTGAAAAGGATGTCGAGGTCGGTCGCATCGTCAGGATAAATGGAAATCCCGACGCTCGCCGAAACATGCGCAGCTTCCGAGCCGAGCGCGAAAGGTTCGCCCAGTCTTTCGATGATCTGCTGCGCAATCCTTTCGACGCTGCTGACATGCTGGATCTCGGGAAGCAGGATGGTGAATTCATCCCCTCCCAGTCTCGCGACGGTGTCGGTTTCGCGGATGCAGCCGGAAATCCTTTTCGCCGCCTCGATGAGGAGCAGGTCGCCCTGGTCGTGGCCCAGGGTATCGTTCCCTTCCTTGAACCGGTCCAGGTCGATCAGGAGCAGGGCCATCGGGTTTCCGGAACGGTTGGAGATTTTCGCGTCCTGTTCCAGTCTGTCGTGGAACATCTGGCGATTGGGAAGGCGGGTCAGTGAGTCGAAATTCGCCTGCATCCAGATCACCTGCTCGAATTCCATTCTTTCGGTGATGTCTCGCCCGATTCCGAGCACGGTCGCAATCTCCCCGGTTCGATCGTATTCGGCAGTCAGCCGGATATGGCTGCAGATTTCCCTGCCATTCCTGTCCGGCCATCTGAGTTCGAACTGCGCGTCCTTGCCGGTTGCGAAGACTTCGCGGATCTTTCTTTCATAGACCTCTGAATCCGGTCCGCCAGGAAATTCCGAAGGGGTTCTGCCGAGCACCATTTCCTTTTCGACTTCGGCCATCGCGGCAAAGGCAGGATTCGCGTAGATTCTTCTGCAATCCCGATCGTAACGCACGATCGAATCGGGCGAGTTTTCGATGAGGGTGCGCGACTCCTGTTCCCTCGCCGCGAGCTCCGCTGTCCTTTCCTTGATGCGCGCTTCCAGCGAAGCATTCAGTTCGTTGATCTGGGCGATTTTCTGTTCCACTGCATCGTGCATTGCGACGAAACTTCTGGTGAGTTCGCCCAGCTCGTCGTTCCGTCCTTCATCCAGGGCGGCAAGGTCCCGATCCGCTTCCCTTCCGCTTGCGAGCCTGCGGATGATTCTGGTGAGGGTGTCGATCGGTCTGGAAATCGAGGTGGCGAAATACCAGGATAGCGGCAGGATGAAGACGAGACTCACGGCAGCGATGGCCCAGAGGATGCGGATCATTTCCCATGCATTGCGCGTGATGGTTTCCGTGGGTTCGAGCAGGGCGATGTATCCCTGCACTTTCTTCCCTTGATGGAGGGGGATGAGGCACTGGTAATAATTCCTTCCTCCGCTCTTTGCGATGCCGAGGATTTCTCCGTTCTTCCCGGATTTTTCGACCCGGCCGAGTTCCGGCTTCCTGTAGTCTTTCAGGGAGCCGAATCCGTTGCCCTCGGGCAGGAAAATGTTGATGGCAAAACTGGTGAGGTTCGAAAACTGCGCGGCAAAATCCATGCCGATGGGCTGCACCATGTCCACAAAGCCGAGCTTCCTTCTTTCCGGGGCGCCGGTGGCGGGATCGAAGGTTTCCCCATAGATCGGCACCCTGGTTTCGATGGAGAGCGCGCCATCCACTTCACCGTATCGCACCTCTTCCACGGCGGGAACCGCGGCCTGCTCTTCCACGCCCGCAACGAATTTCGAGGATTCAGCCATTTTCCAGTCGAGTTCCTCTCCTGGATGCAGAAGCACTGTCCGGAAGACACCGGGGGAGGGACGGTCCACATACCCGACCCTTTTTACGTCGCCTTCGAGGAGCGAGAAGGAAATCAGTTCGCCCGAGGCATTGTAGATGGCGACCCTGCCCGCCCTTGCGACGAGCCCGATGCGGAAAGTGTCCTGAGCAAGTTGCTCGAAGGTGTTGACCAGGGTTTCGCGGTCCAGATCGGATCTGGAATACTGGGTGAGATACCAGACGGTCGAGCCCAGATGTTTCCGGGAAGCGAGTTCCCTCGATGCAGAGAGCAGGTCGGATTCCCTTCTCGAAAGTCCGTCCATCACGATGCCTGCCGCCTTCAGCAGGGATGCGCTCGACTGCTCCAGGTTCTGCTGGTGGATGACGAGCGAGACCGCCGTCATGTAGGCGGTGGCGAGCGCGATGCAGATTCCGATCGCGCCGAGCAGGATCCTGTTTCTTAGAGTCTTCATCTAGGCGAATAGGAAAGCTGCGGGAAATAGTCTTTCGGGGCGATGGAGGTTCCGAAAGGATAATTCCGGTAATTTTCTTCGTCCACCAGACCGATTTCGATCAGGAGGACTTTCGGCAATTTTGCGCCTTGCAGGTACTCGACTGCCGCATCGGTCACCACTCTAGCCTGACTCACCGCCCTGGTGTCCGCCGCTGCGGAGATTTCCCCATCCGGAATCAGGCCTGCGATTTCGCCGGTGAGATCATAGGACACGATGCGGATCTTCCTTTTCAGCTTCGCCTCGTCGAGCGGGAGCCTTGCCGCCGGGGCGCAGCCGGTGCAGCCGATGAGATAGTCGAGCCTTTTTCCATGCCTTGCGATGATTTCGGCTGCGAGCCTCGACTGGATGATCCTGTCGCTGTCGCCGTATTCGATGTCGAGGATGCGCACCCGGATGGGAGAATTGCGGATCGCTTCCCGTGTGCCTGCCACTTCTCCTTCCACCCATCCTGCGCCTTTCGGTCCTGGCAGCAGGGCGATGTCGATCGATTTCAGTCCGCGCTTTTGGGCATCCCGGATCACCCAGTTCGTGGCTTCGATGCCCATTCCCTTGAGCGAGGTGGTCACCTTCACCGCGAGATCCCCGCTCGTGCTGTCGTTGGCGAGTTCGAAAACCGGAATGCCGTGTCGTTTCGCCCTGGCGATCGATTCATTGTTGGCGGTCATGCTGATCGGGGAAAGGACGATCGCGTCGAATTTCGCAGCGATGGCTTCGTCCATGATGCGAAGCTGCCCGACGAGGTCGTCATACCCCTGGGCTGGAAAGATTTCGACCGAAATGCCGAGGCGTTTGGCTTCGGAAAGAATGCCGTAACTGCATCCCACCCAGTAGGGGTCCTTGAGGTGCGGAAAGATGTAGGCGATGCGCCAGGGGCGGCTTGCCGGTTTGGCCATTCCGAAAAGCTCGCGCTTCACGATGCCGTTGGCAAGTTCCTCGTCCGCCGAGGCATTCGTGCTGACGGGATGGATCGAATAAACCGGGATCGGTTCGAACCCTGACGCAAGTGCGGAAGCTGCCGAGACAAGCAGCATGCAGAGGGCGCTGAAAAAAAACGATCCGTTCATGGTGCGAAGAGCCCGGGTTGAACAATCATGCCGATCAGACATGGATTCATTCTACCTGTTCTTCCTGAAGCGGCAAAGGAAGGCTGAAAGGAAAAACCCGCCGAAGGGCGGGTTTTTTCTCGACTATTGCGCGAAAATCATTTCGCCAGGTTTTCCAGGATGATGCGCTCGATGGAAGAGCGGGTCGCGTCCACCGTGACGGGTTTGGTGCTTTGCGCGATCGCAGTGTCCGGATCCTTCAATCCGTGCCCGGTCAGGGTGCAGACGATGGTCGATCCTTCCTCGATCTTGCCGCGCTCCAGATCCATCAGCACGCCTGCGAGAGAAGTGGCGGATGCGGGTTCGCAGAAAACGCCTTCGGTCTGGGCGAGCAGCTTCTGCACCTTCAGGATTTCGCTGTCGGAGCATTCGTCGAACCAGCCGCCGGACTCCTCCTTGACGGTCCAGGCCTGTTTCCAGGAAACCGGATGGCCGATGCGGATCGCGGTGGCGACCGTTTCCGGATCGTCGACGAAGGCAAGGCGCGAGAAAGGCGCGGAGCCGGAAGCCTGATAGCCCAGCATTTTCGGCCTTTTGCTTGCGTTCTTTTGCTTGTGGTAGGGGCATTTGCCGCCACAATGCACGCAGGACCCGGTTTCGAGGCACATCGATTCCGTATAGCCGATCCAGTGCGCGGTGATGTTTCCTGCATTGCCGACGGGCAGCGCATGATAATCGGGGGCGTCGCCGAGTTCCTCGATGATTTCGAAGCTCGCGGTTTTCTGTCCCTGCAGGCGGTAGGGGTTCACCGAATTGACGATGGTGACCGGGGCGGTTTCGGCCACTTCACGAACCAGCCTCATTCCGTCGTCGAAATTGCCGTTGATCTGGATCACCACCGAGCCATGCATCATCGCCTGGGAGAGCTTGCCGAGCGCGATCTTGCCTTCGGGGATCAGCACGAAGGAGGTGATTCCGGCGCGCGCGGCGTAAGCTGCGGCTGCGGCCGAAGTGTTGCCGGTGGATGCGCAGATGATGGCGCGCGATCCTTCCTCGACGGCTTTCGTGACCGCCATGGTCATGCCGCGGTCCTTGAAGGATCCGGTGGGGTTGAGTCCCTCGAATTTCACCAGGATCCTGACATCGCGGCCGATCTTCTTCGGCAGGTTCCTGAGTTCGATGAGCGGGGTGTTGCCTTCTCCGAGCGAGATGATCGGGGTGTCGGGTCCGATCGGCAGGCGGTCCCGGTAATGTTCGATGAGGCCGGTGTAATGTTTCATTTCAGTTCCTGTTGAGTTCTTCGAGACGGATTCTCTTCACGCTGCCGGAAATGACCGGAAGCGCCTCGATTTTCGAAATGGCTTCGATGATGTGCTTTTCCACCGTCCTGTGGGTGAGCATGATGATGTCGACGAGCTCTTCTCCTTCTCCCGGCTCCTTTTGCACCATGGCGTCGATCGAGATGCCGAGATCGGCGAGAATGCGGGTCACTTCAGCGAGCACGCCCGGTTTGTCGAACGCGCGCAGCCTGAGATAATAGGCGGTTTCGACTTCCTCGATGGGGAGGATTTCGATGTCCGCCATCCTGTCGGGCTGGAAGGCGAGGTGCGGCACGCGATGCTCGGGGTCCGCGGTATGCATGCGGGTGACGTCCACCAGATCAGCGACCACGGCGGACGCGGTGGGTTCGGATCCCGCGCCCGCGCCGTAATACATGGTCGCGCCGACCGCATCCCCTTTCACCAGCACCGCGTTCATCACGCCTTCCACATTGGCGATGAGGCGTTTGGCGGGAATCAGGGTGGGGTGCACGCGCAGCTCGATTCCTTTTGCCGTGCGCCTCGTGATGCCGAGCAGCTTGATCCGGTAGCCGAGTTCTTCGGCATAGGCGATGTCGCAACTGGTGAGTTTCGAGATGCCTTCCGTGTAGGCCTTGTCGAACTGGGTCGGAATGCCGAATGCGATGGAAGCCATGATGGTGAGCTTGTGGGCTGCGTCGATCCCTTCGATGTCGAAGGTGGGATCGGTTTCCGCATAACCGAGCGCCTGCGCATCCTTCAGGGCATCCTCGAAGCTCACGCCCTTTTCGCGCATCTCGGAGAGAATGTAATTGCTGGTGCCGTTGATGATGCCCGCGATCCATTCGATGCGGTTGGCGGTGAGCCCTTCACGCAGCGCCTTGATGATGGGGATGCCGCCCGCAACCGCTGCTTCGAAGGCGACGATCACGCCCTTCTTTTGCGCGGCTGCGAAAATTTCGTTGCCGTAATGGGCGAGCAGCGCCTTGTTGGCGGTGACCACATGCTTGCCGTTTTCGATCGCGGAGAGCACGAGCTGCTTTGCGATCGTGGTGCCGCCGATGAGTTCGACCACGATGTCGATTTCCGGATTCGCAACCACTTCGAATGCGTCATTCGTCACCGGGATTTCCCCGGCGATTTTCTTCGCTCGCTCCAGATCGCGGTCGGCGACCATCGCCACCCGGATTTCGCGTCCGGCCCTTCTGGTGATCTCTTCCCGGTTCCTTTGCAATACGGCGAAGGTTCCGGATCCGACCGTGCCGATCCCCAGCAGGCCTACATTGATTGCTTTCATATCGTTTCCTGTATTTGTTTTCATCCGGAATGGCGTTTCCGGTAGCCGTCCAGAAAGCGCGCGATGCGCCCGATCGCTTCGGTGAGGTCGTCCACGTTGGGCAGGAAAACCACCCTGAAATGGTCCGTTTCCTTCCAGTTGAATCCGCTTCCCTGAACGATGAGCACCTTCTCCTTCTGCAGGAGTTCGAGCGCGAATTCCTGGTCGTCGTGGACCGGATACCGCTTCGCATCGAGTTTCGGAAAAAGGTACATCGCGGCAGCGGGCTTCGAGCAGCTCACGCCCGGTATCGAAGTGAGCAGCTCCCAGGCGGTGTCGCGCTGCCTGCACAGCCTGCCGCTCGGCGCGACCAGATCGTCGATGCTCTGATATCCCCCGAGCGCGGTCTGGATGCCGTATTGCGCAGGGACATTCGCGCAAAGCCGCATCGAGGCGAGCATGGTGAGCCCCTCGATGTAATCCCTCGCATGCTTTTTCTCGCCGGAAACCACCAGCCAGCCTGCCCGGTAGCCTGCTGCCCGGTAATTCTTGGAAAGCCCGTTGAAGGTGATGCAGAGCACATCGGTGGCGAGCGAGGCGATCGAGGTGTGACGGTTTCCGTCGTACAACACCTTGTCGTAGATCTCGTCGGCATAGATGATGAGCTGGTGCGTCCTTGCGATCTCGATGATTTCCTTCAGGACGGGTTCCGGGTAGAGCGCGCCGGTCGGGTTGTTGGGATTGATGATGACGATGGCGCGCGTGTTCGGGGTGATCTTGGCGCGGATGTCGTTGCAGTCCGGATACCAGTCGGATTGTTCGTCGCAGACATAATGCACCGCGGTGCCGCCCGCGAGCGTGACCGCAGCGGTCCAGAGCGGATAGTCTGGCGATGGGATCAGCACTTCGTCGCCGTTGTTGAGCAGGCCCTGCATCGCCATCACGATGAGCTCGGAAACCCCGTTGCCGATGTAGATGTCCTCGATCTGAACGTTCGCGATCTTCTTTTCCTGCGTGTAGTGCATGATCGCCTTGCGCGCGGAAAAAAGTCCCAGCGAATCGGAATATCCGGAAGCATTGGGCAGGTTGTGGATCACGTCCTGCAGAATTTCCTCGGGAACGTCGAACCCGAAGGGGGCGGGATTGCCGATGTTGAGCTTGATGATGCGATGGCCTTCCTCCTCCATCTGCCTGGCATGGGCCATCACCGGACCCCGGATGTCGTAGCAGACGTTGGCGAGCTTGGAAGACTTGTAGATCGGTTGCATGGATTCCTCTGGCATTGGATCGCAGGATGAGCCGTTCCGGGCCGAAAAAAGCTATAATCTTACCCGACTATGCGAAAACTTTACAGTGGCCATCCCGCCGGGGGGATTTCATGAAACTGCATCAGGACGAAGCGTCCGGTTCGAACCAGATCACCGCATGCGGGGAAGATTACGTGGCGGTGAACCAGGTGCGTTTTTCGGAGAGCCTCATCGTGCTGCCGCAGCGCCTGGTTCAGGACTGGGATGTGGCGCAATTCGATGCGCTCACCGCCCGTCATTTCGAAGCGCTGCTGGAATTGTCCCCTGAGCTCGTGATCCTCGGAACCGGGAGCAAGCAGCGCTTTCCCCATCCGAAACTGATGCGCAGCCTGTTCGATGCAGGGATCGGCGTGGAAGTGATGAGCCTTTCCGCAGCCTGCCGGACCTACAACATCCTGATGGACGAGGGAAGGAAGGTCGCCGCCGCCCTCATCATAGACCGGCCATCGCCTTGACGTGGGCCGCAGCAGAGCGGCCGAGCGAGGAAAGTTCATAGCCTCCTTCCAGGGTGGAAACCATCCTTCCTTTTGCATGCTTTTGCGCGATCTTCGCGATTTTCTGCGTCACTTTCGCATAATCCGCTTCGATGAAGGCCAGCCCGCCCATTTCGTCCTCGCGGTGCGCATCGAATCCTGCTGAGAAAAACACGAATTCCGGGCGGTGCGATTCGAGCGAAGGAATCCACCATTGGTCGACCGCCTGCATCCAGGCTTCCCCGTCGCTTCCGGCGGCAAGCGGGATATTGACCATTCTCTCCGACCTGCCCTCGAATCCGCTGAAAGGATAATAGGGATGACGGAAGATCGAGACCATCATCACCCGCTCGTCGTGCCTGAAAATGTCTTCGGTGCCGTTGCCGTGATGCACGTCGAAGTCGACGATCGCCACCCGTTCGAGCCCGTGATGTTCGAGTGCATGCGCCGCGCCCACCGCGACATTGTTGAAAAGGCAGAAGCCCATCGCCCGGTTGCGCATCGCATGATGGCCGGGCGGCCGCACGCAGCAGAAGGCGGATTCCGCGCGTCCTTCCATCAGAAGGTCCACCCCGAGCCGGACTGCCCCCGCCGCACGCAGGGCCGCATTCAGGCTGTATCGGTTCATGGCGGTGTCGGGATCAAGCCAGACGAGACCGGATTCCGGGGCGCTTTTCCTGATTTTTTCGATGTGTTCGCGGGAATGCACCCGGGCGATTTCCTCGTAAGTGGCGAGCGGCGCGTCGGCTTTCAGGAAATGCATGTCGAGCCCGGATGCGATCATCTGGTCCGAGATCGCGTGGATCCTGTCCGGCGATTCCGGATGGTCCCCGCCCATTTCGTGGAGCAGGCAATCCGGGTGGCTGATGAAGGCTAGCATGGCATCTCCTTTTTCCCGATTCTAGCAGGAGCGCACACGAAGGTCTTGCTCGGCTATAATCCAAAGCCATGGACATACAACCCGTCATCGACCAGGTCTCTTCGGTCATCCTCGGAAAGAGGGAGCAGATCCGCCTGGCCATCGCCTGCATGCTGGCCGGAGGCCATCTCCTCATCGAGGATCTACCCGGGGTGGGAAAAACCACGCTTGCGCATGCGCTCGCCAATTCCCTGGGACTGGAATTCCGCCGCATCCAGTTCACGAGCGACATGCTGCCCGCGGACATCCTGGGCGCATCGGTCTATGACCGGGAAACCTCCACTTTCCGCTTCCATCCCGGTCCGATTTTTGCCAATCTGATCCTTGCGGACGAAATCAACCGCACCACCCCAAAGACGCAGAGCGCGATCCTGGAAGCGATGGAAGAGCGGCAGGTCACTTCCGAAGGGGAGACGAGGCCTTTGCCCGAGCCATTTTTCGTCATCGCGACGCAGAATCCGACCGACCAGGTGGGCACTTTCCCGCTTCCCGAGTCCCAGCTCGACCGGTTCATGATGCGCATCCGGCTTGGCTACCCGGATCCTGCGGCGGAAAAGGAACTCCTTTCCGGGATTTCCAGGCGCGATCTCCTGTCCACCCTTTCCCCGGCGATGGACAAGGCCGATCTCGTGGTGCTCCAGGAAAAGGTGGGGAAAGTGAAGGTTTCTTCCGCGCTGATCGATTATCTGCAGGCGATCCTGAATCACAGCAGGACCCATCCCGAATTCGTCAACGGGCTGAGTCCCAGGGCGGGGCTCGGACTGCTTTCCGCATCGCGCGCCTGGGCCTATCTTGGCGGAAGGGATCTGGTGATTCCGGAAGACCTGCAGGCGGTGCTGCCGAGCGTGGTCGATCACAGGCTGATTCCGGCCAGGGATTATTCCAGGATACGTCCTTCGGAAATGCTGCTCACGGAAGTGGCCATTCCCTGATGAAGCTTCCCTTCAGGTGGATGGCGCGCAGATCTCCTCCAGAGAAGTTCGCGGTGCTTGACCAGAGAAGGGTCTACATCCTGCCCACGAAATCCGGGATGTTTTTCGCGCTCATCCTGTTTCTGATGCTCACCGGCTCGATCAATTATTCCCTGAGCCTTGGATTCGCGCTCACTTTCCTCCTCACCGCCATGGCGCTCGTATCCATTTACCATACCTACGGAAATCTGGTGAATCTGCGCCTGGAAGCGGGGCGCGTTCTGCCCGTCCATGCCGGGGAAAAGGCGGTTTTCGGCGTATATCTCGACGGTTCAGGCAAGGCAAGAAAGAATCTCTGCCTGCTCGGACCGGAAGGGGAATGCTGCATCGACGTGGGGGAGACCGGCAAAGAGGCTGCGGAATGGTCGATCACGACGAAGAAAAGGGGATTGCTTTCCGCAGGACGCTTCACCATCCAGACCACCTATCCGCTGGGGCTGTTCCGGGCCTGGTCCTATGCGGAGCTCACCATGACCTGCATCGTCTATCCCAAGCCTGCAGATTCGGTCGAATATCGTTACGGGCGCGATGCCGGAAAAGGCGGGCGACCTGTATCCGGTCAGGACGATTTCGCGGGACTCCGTGCCTACCGCCCGGGAGATTCGCCGCGGCATGTCGCCTGGAAGAGCCTCGCGCGCGGCGGAGATCTGCAGATCAAGGAATTCGAAGCGCCGCAGGGCGGTGAGGCGGTCTGGCTAGACTGGAACGAGCTCGAAGGGGGCGTCGAGGAGCGCCTCTCCAAGCTCGCGCGCATGGCGCTCGACGCCAAAGGCTCCTGCGGATTGCGTCTTCCCGGAAAGACCATTGCCCAGGGTTCCGGCGAGACGCACAGGATGCGCATGCTCGAAGCGCTCGCGCTGTTCGGGTCATGAACCTGCGATCCACCTGGCTCACCTTCGCGGTGCTGCTTTCGCTAGGCCCCCTGTTCCGGATTTTTCCGCCCTGGATCACCGCGGTGTGCATCGCTTCCGCGATGTTCAGCCTGCTCGAATTCCGGCGGGAATGGCTGAAGAAGGCGATCGCGCTGGGCGCGGCAGCCGGGGTTTTCCTGCAATACGGAACGCTGTTTTCGAGGGATGCGGGCCTTGCGCTTCTCGCTCTTCTCGTCTGTCTCAAGCTCATGGAGCTCAAGGGCAGGCGGGACACCACGCTGGTGATCTTTCTCGGCTATTTTCTCGTCATGACCTGGTTCTTCGATTCCCAGTCGATTCCGGTCGCGCTCGCCATGTTCGGTCTGGTGATCGTGCTCACCGCGAACCTGGTCCGCATCAACATGCGGCAAGCGGAGCCGATGCATTGCCTGCGCACTTCGATGCGTCTCCTGTTGCAGGCGCTGCCCGTCGCGCTGGTCCTGTTCCTGCTGTTTCCGAGGATTCCCGGCCCGATCTGGGCGCTTCCCAAGAATTCCACCGCGGCGAGGAGCGGGCTCGACGATGTGCTGTCTCCCGGAAGCATCAGTCATCTGGTGCTCTCCGACGAAGTCGCTTTCCGGGTGGATTTCAAATCCGCGATTCCGCCCAAGCCACTGCTTTACTGGCGAGGGCCGGTGCTCTGGGATTACGACGGAAAGACCTGGACCGGCGGAATCCGCCACATGAGGGGAGGCGCGGTGCGCGCAATCGGTGCCGGCGTGGAGTACGAAGTCATGCAGGAGGCGACCGGAAGGAAATGGCTTTTCGGACTCGACATGCCGGTCACCACTCCATCCGGCGCCCTGGTCACTTCCGATCACCAGATTCTTTCTTCTTCTCCGGTCAACGAAATCAGGCGCTACAGGATGATTTCCCATCCGGAATACGAGGATGGGGTGTTCGAGTCTGCGGGAAATCTCGAAGAGGCGACGGCGCTGCCATGGGGATCCAATCCGCAATCCGAGTCGCTTGCCAGAGCATGGCGCGGGCAGGAACCGGAGCGGATCGTCTCGCTCGCGATCTCTTTCTACAAGTCGCACCGCTTCGTCTATACCCTGAATCCGCCGCTGCTGGGCGCATCCCAGGTGGATGATTTCCTGTTCAGGACGAGAAGCGGATTTTGCGAGCATTACGCTTCGAGTTTCGCCTATCTGATGCGCGCCGCAGGGATCCCCGCGCGCATCGTCACCGGATACCAGGGCGGGGAAATCAATCCTTTGGGACATTATCTCGTCGTGCGCCAGTCCGATGCCCATGCCTGGGTGGAAATCTGGGAGGAGGGCAGGGGGTGGAAGAGAATCGATCCGACCGCGATCGTCTCTCCTGCCAGGATCGATGACGGGGTTTCGGCTGCGCTGCATTCGGACAACCTTCCGGTGATGATGCGCAGGGATGCCGCCTGGCTGAGGAGAATGCGCTTCGGCTGGGATGCTGCCGCGAACGCCTGGAACCTTTGGGTGGTCGGGTACGGGGAGGAAAGGCAGAAGCGCTTTTTCGGCAGCCTCGGCATGCAGGGGGCGACGCTGCGCGACATTGCGACCACGCTCGCCCTCGCGCTTTCCCTGCTCATCCTCGTCTGGACCTCGATCCTGATGCTGCGTCTGCGGGTTTTCGAGAAGGACAGGGTGCAGCGCATCTATCTGGAATTTTGCAGGAAGATGGCGAGGCGGGGAATTGCGAGAATGCCTTCGGAAGGCCCGATCGATTACGGGAAAAGGATCGCCGAATCGAAGCCCGATCTGCGGGAGGCGGTATCGGGCATCGTGGACCAGTACGTGAAATTGCGCTACGGGCCGGGCGGGAGCCGCGAAGAAATCGCGATGTTCGCGAAAAAAGTCGGCAAATTGCGCTAATGCAGGACTTCCAGCCAGCCTTCAGACCAGTTCTCCACCCATTGCGGAATGTTCTCACCGGGCATGGGTTCCGAAATCGCATAGCCCTGGGCGAGATCGCATCCCATCCTGCGCAGCGTCCTGCCCTGCATGACCGATTCCACGCCTTCCGCGAGAACCGCTTTCCTGAAGATCTTGGACATGCTGACGATGCTGTGGACGAATTCCATGCTGCCCCGGTCTTCCAGCATGCCGTTCACGAAACTTTGGTCGATCTTGATGAGATCGACGGGAAGATTCTTGAGATGGGAGAGCGAGGAATATCCGGTGCCGAAGTCGTCCAGGGACAGCCTGACGCCGATTTCCCTGCAGGCGAGGAGCGTTTTCTGCAACTGCTGAAAGTCTGAAATCGCCGCGTTCTCGAGGATTTCGAGTTCGATTCCGGAAGGATCGACCTCGGGAAATCTTTGCAGCGTGGATTTCAGCAGTTCCGGAAAATACGGATCCTGCAATTGCCGCGGCGCCACGTTGATGCTGACTTTCGCCGAGAGTCCCATGGAATGCCAGGCGGAAATCTGTCCGATGGCGTTTTCCAGAACCCAGGATCCCGTGTTCAGGATGAGATCCGAGTCCATGATCCCGGGGAGAAAATCGCGGGGAAGGACGATCCTGCCCGATTCCGGATCCAGCCATCTCAGGAGCGCCTCGAATCCTGCGACTTCGCCGCTTCTGAGGTCGATCACGGGCTGATAATGGAGCAGAAGCTGGTTTTTCGATACCGCTTCGACCTCCTTCTTTTTCGGTCATGACCGCTTTGCCGGTTCAGGCTCTGTTCGAAGAAATGGAACCGGTTTCTTCCATTTTGCTTGGCGTGATACATGGCCATGTCCGCCTTTTTGATCAGCGCTTCCGGATCGGTGTCGTCTTCCGGATAAACCGATATGCCGAGGCTCGGAGAGACCGATACTTCTGTCCCTTCGATCAAATAGGAGGCATTGATCGCGCTCATGATTCTTTCGAGGCAGGCCAAAATTTCGTTCCTGTCCGCAGCTTCCTGCAGCAGCACGAATTCGTCTCCTCCCAGCCTTGCGACGGAGTCTTCCGCCCTGACCGACTTCTTCAGGCGGATGGCGACTTCCTTCAGCAGCAGATCCCCGAGGGGATGGCCGAAATTGTCGTTGACGAGCTTGAATCCGTCGAGATCGAGAAAGATCACGGCAAGGATCTTTCCTTTCCTTTTCACGCTTTCGATGGAATGGATCAGGCGGTCGTTGAGCAGCATGCGGTTGAGCAGGCCGGTGAGCAGGTCGTGTCCGGCCTGCCACAGCAGGGAAGGGTCGCAACTGGATTTGCGGAAAATCGTGACCGCGCCTGCGATCTGGCCGTCCTCTCCCGGAATGGGCGTGGAAGAGAGCGTGATCAGCGACTCCGATCCGCTTTTCCCGATCATGATCAGGTTCCTTTCCTGGAGGGGAGTTTCGTCCTCGATGGCGAGCAGGGCGGGATTGCCGGAAGGATCGCGGCTCGCCTCCTCGCAAACCCGGAGCACTTCGGAAAGGGATTCGCCCTGCGCATCCGCAAGACTCCATCCGGTGAGCATGCGCGCCTCCGGATTGAGATAGGTGATCCTGCCGAATCGGTCGGTTGCGATCACGCCCATTTCCATCGATTCCAGGATGTCGAGATGGGAAGCTTGTAGGTCCGGGTTCGGAAATCCGATAGAAAGGGGAGGGCCGTTTCCTTCCTGCTGCATGACTGCATGGATTCCGGAATGGCGGCGCGATGCCAGGATCAGCGCAAATCCCAATGCGGCGATCCACAATGCCTGTTCTTCATGGATCGGCAGGGAACGAGGATCGTAGAAGGAGAAGGAAAATCCTTGCGCAGGAATGAGCAGAAAAATGCACAATACATGCCTGAATTTCATGAATCCATCCTGAATCGACGATTACGATTCAGGATAGACCAGTTCCCGGATTCTGCCAGATCAGGCGTCTGCGGCCACTTCCTCGAAGACCAGCTTCACCTTTCCTTCCTCGTCGATGTCGATCTCCACCTCGCCGCCATGGGCGAGCCTGCCGAAAAGCAGCTCGTCTGCGAGGGCGCGCCGGATGGTGTCCTGGATCAGCCTCGCCATCGGGCGTGCGCCCATCAGCGGATCGAAGCCGTTTTCGCTGAGATAGTCGCGCAGCGCCTGGGTGAAACTGATCTCGACTTTCTTGTCGTGCAGTTGTTCCTCAAGCTGGATGAGGAGCTTGTCGACGATCTGGCGGATGATCACGGGGTCGAGGGGTGCGAAGGAAATGATCGCATCGAGCCGGTTCCTGAATTCCGGCGTGAAGAGGCGCTTGATTTCGGTCATTTCGTCACCCGAAGCCTTCGCATTGGCGAAGCCGATCGGGGTCTTCGCCAGCGTTTCCGCACCTGCATTGGTCGTCATGATGATGATGACGTTGCGGAAATCGGCGCGGCGTCCGTTGTTGTCGGTGAGGGTGCCGTGATCCATCACCTGCAGCAGGATGTTGTAAATGTCCGGATGCGCCTTCTCGATTTCATCCAGCAGCAGCACGGAATAGGGATGCTTGGTGATCGCCTCGGTGAGCAGCCCGCCCTGTTCGAATCCCACATATCCGGGGGGGGCGCCGATGAGGCGGGAAACCGCATGCCTTTCCATGTATTCGGACATGTCGAAGCGGATCAGTTCGATGCCGAGGGAATAGGCGAGCTGTCTCGCCACTTCGGTCTTTCCGACGCCGGTGGGGCCGGAAAACAGGAAGGCGCCGATCGGCTTCTGCGGATTGCCAAGTCCGCTCCGGGTCATCTTGATCGCGGCCGAAAGCGCGTCGATCGCCTTTTCCTGGCCGAACACCACGGCTTTCAGATCCCGGTCCAGCATCCTGAGCGCAGCCCTGTCGTCCGTGGAAATCTGGCGGGAAGGGATGCGCGCGATCTTGGCGATGATGTCCTCGATGTCCTGCTTGCTGATCACTTTCTTCTGTTTCGATTTCGGCAGGATGCGCTGCGCTGCGCCCGCCTCGTCCATCACGTCGATCGCCTTGTCAGGCAGATGCCGATCGTTGATGAAGCGCGCGGAGAGCTCGACCGCGCTGGTGATGGCCGCTGCGCTGTATTTGACCTGATGGTGCGCCTCGAAGCGAGATTTCAGTCCCTTCAGGATCGCGATGGTGTCGGCGATACTCGGTTCCTCGATGTCGATTTTCTGGAACCTGCGGGAAAGGGCATGATCCTTTTCGAAAATGCCGCGATATTCGAGATAGGTGGTGGCGCCGATGCACTTGATCTGGCCCGAGCTCAACGCAGGCTTGAGGAGATTCGATGCATCGAGCGAACCGCCTGATGCGGCCCCTGCGCCGATCAGGGTGTGGATCTCGTCGATGAAGAGCACGCTGTTCGGATGATCGGAAAGCTGTTTCAGCACTGCTTTCAGGCGCTGTTCGAAGTCGCCCCGGTATTTGGTTCCTGCGAGCAGCGCGCCCATGTCGAGGGAATAGACCCGGGCGTGTCTCAAGAGATCCGGCACTTCGCCTTCGACGATCCTGCGCGCGAGTCCTTCGGCGATCGCTGTTTTGCCGACGCCCGCCTCTCCCACCAGCAGCGGATTGTTCTTGCGCCTTCTGCAAAGCGTCTGGATCACCCGTTCGAGTTCCGGATCGCGGCCGATGAGCGGGTCGATCTTGCCTGCGAGCACCATGGCATTGAGGTTGACCGTGAAATTCTCCAGGGCGCCGGTGCTTGCCTGTTCCTGCTCTGTCTCGGTTTCCGCTTCCCTGGGTGGCTGGGGTTGTGCGGTCTTGGTGATGCCGTGCGAGATGAAATTCACCACATCCAGGCGGTTGATTCCGCGCTGGTGCAGGAAATGAACGGCATGAGAATCCTTTTCCCCGAAGATCGCGACCAGGACGTTTGCGCCGGTGACTTCCTTCTTTCCGGAGGACTGCACATGCAGGATGGCGCGCTGGATGACCCGCTGGAATCCGAGCGTGGGCTGGGTGTCGATCTCTTCCGTGCCGGAAATGATCGGCGTGTGCGCATTCAGGAATTCGTTGAGCTCGCGGCGCAGATCCTCGATGTCCGCTCCGCAGCCGCGCAATACTTCCGCTGCGGCAGGATTGTCGAGAATCGCGAGCAGAAGATGTTCGACGGTGATCAATTCGTGCCGCTTCTGCCGCGCCTCGACAAAAGCCATATGCAAGCTGACTTCAAGTTCCTGGGCAATCATTTACATTTCCTCCATCATGCACTGCAGCGGATGCTCGTTCCGCCTCGAAAAGGCAATGACCTGTTGTACCTTGGTTTCGGCGATGTCCTTGGGGTAAACGCCGCAAACCGCCTTACCCTCCCTGTGTACCTGCAACATGATCCTGGTCGCCTGTTCCCTGTTCTTGGAGAAGTATTTTTCGAGCACTGCGACCACGAAATCCATCGGGGTAAAGTCGTCGTTCAGAAGCAGAACCTTGAACATGCCCGGCGGCTTCAGGTCGAGTTTTTCTGGTTCCAGGACTGTTGTCTGATCCGAATGATCTGCATTCATGATTCAATTCTAACCTTTTCCGGAAAAACATCAACCCGACAGAAACGCTGCGGAATCCATGCGGAAAATGTTTGACTCGGGGAGAAGTTCTCTGCTATAGTTTCATTTCTGACGCGGGGTGGAGCAGTCTGGCAGCTCGTCGGGCTCATAACCCGAAGGTCACAGGTTCAAATCCTGTCCCCGCAACCACAGTTATCTTACACAGGGAGTTTTCAGCTCCCTGCTGTAAAACTGCCCAAAGCTCTCCTTGCTCCGGAATGAGCTTTATTTCTCCGATAAGTCCCCTCAAATCCTCACGTGCTCCGTTGATGTCATCGATTGATTCGAGGCGACCTACCAGTTTCCGAAATATCTCCCTTGCGCGTGGAAGAATCTGTGCGGGTTGAAAATTTTCCATGGCCATGAGTTGATCTTTTGCCTTGGAAAGCCTGCTTTCAGATTCCTCAAGCGCCGCCTTGGTGGAAGAAGTGATGATCCCCTGCCGGATCGCATTCATTATGTTGTCGACTTCGTCCTGGGAAGAACGGACAGCTTTTCTGGCGGAAGATAAATCCGGTTGGTTGGATTTCAGGAGCTTTCTTACTTCCTGTTCGAATGCCTTGAATCCGGCTTCGCTAAGAATTTCCGACTTGATTCCGGATAGAAGTTTCTCTTCTACGATCAAGCGAGAGACCTTCAGTTTGTTAGTGCAGGCCGAACTTCCACGGTCCTTGTGTGTGCCGCAGCCGTAGCGGTGTCGGTCTACGATCACGAATGCGCCGCCACATTCGCCGCATCGAAGCAGTCCCGAGAACAGGTATTTCGGTCCCCGGCCTCCTTGGGCGGTCTTCTGCAGGATGGCTCTCTGGTTGGCTGTCCTGGCGCGTGTAGCCTGAGTCCTCGCTACAGCCCGATTCAGAGGTCGATCGGGGAATCATGACTACGGTGCAAAAGGCGGTGATCGAGGAGGCCGTCGGAAACCGGGAAAACATCCTGGTCGCCGGCGGAACCGGAACGGGCAAGACCACGCTCGCCAACGCCATTCTTCATGCCGTCTCGGTTCTGACTCCCGAACATCGGCTGGTGGTGATCGAGGATACGCTGGAACTCCAGTGCAGCGCGTCGAACGTCGTGTTTCTCAGGACTTCCTTCAATATCGATATGACCAGGTTGCTGAAGGTGACGATGAGGTTGCGGCCTGACCGGATCGTTGTCGGCGAGGTCAGGGATCGGGCCGCGCTCGATCTGCTGAAAGCCTGGAATACCGGCCATCCCGGCGGTGTAGGGACGGTCCACGCGAATGGCGCCGAAGCCGCCCTGGTGCGGATCGGTCAGTTGATTCAGGAAGCCGGTGTACCCCCTGCGCCCGAATTGATTGCGGAGGCCGTGAATCTGGTAGTGTTCATCCGGAAAACCGCTTCAGGCCGGGTGATCGACCAGATCGCCCGGGTCGAAGGATACGAAGGCGGCCGATTCGTCGTGAAGGGCGCGATGGTGTAATCTATGGAGAATTATGAAAAACAGTGAGATTCGTAACATGAAGATCGTTGGACGAAGGAAGGAACGCCCCATCTCATTTCATGCTTCTGCAGGGTTGCTGGTCGAATGTGCAAGGTTCAACGAAGAAATGATGAAATTGCCTACCGGAAATTCCTCCTTCATCCCGAAAGGTGTCTATTTTTTCAAAACCCACGAGGAAGCCAACCGCCATTGGGAAGACTGCGTGGCAAAAGGTATGGCGAAAATCGCTTTGGAACGTGGAAATGGATGAATTTACCAGATCGGCGACACTGGCAGATTTGAAATTATTGATCAGTTCATTGAATGAAAACAAAGCTGATTATTTGTTGATTGGCGGCTATGCTTTGTACACGCATGGTTATCACCGGGCTACTGTCGATATCGACATTCTTGTTCCGGCAAATCGAAAAGCTGGAGAAGCGATCAAGAAGGCGCTGATGGTTCTTCCGGATCGCGCTGCTGCAGATATTGATCCGGAGTGGTTTGAAGAAGGGGAAACGTTCCGTTTGGCGGACGAATTCGTGGTGGATATCATGATGAACGCCTGCGGAGAAACCTTTGAAACATTGTCGCGCTATGCAGAAACGGTCGAATTGGAGGGCATCCCAGTTCGAACGGTGAGCTTGGAAGGGCTGCTTCGAACCAAGCAGACTGTCAGAGACAAGGATGTGTCCGACAGGATCATCCTTGAGAGAGCCATGGAAGTTTTCAAGCGCGAAACGGGAAAATCAAAGGAAAGGGAAGATGATCATGATCCCGGAGATGACTTCGGGCTGTAATGAAAAAGGGGTCCCGTTTCAGGAGGGTAGTAAATACCTGGGGCTATAGTGGTCAACACTTGGGGCTAGGGTGTGCCGGCCAACCCTGCGTCAGTCCCCTTCGGTCGAACGGCTCAGGCTGGCCCGTGATCTTGTGGTATTCGATGGGGGTCATGTCGTGCTTGCCCTCCAGCGATGGAGTAATCTAAGTGGCGAGAAGGTAATTGTCACCTTGCCAAATATGGGAGTCAAAATGACAACGAAAGCTGACATAGACCAAGCCACCCTTCTGGCTACAAAGGCATTTATTTCCAAAATTTCCGGCCAGTATGATTTGATGGCTGCGAT
>JABEVD010000195.1 GCA_013044025.1 Burkholderiales bacterium | reverse complement strand
GCACAGAACGGACCTCTGGATTTTCGTGCCGGGCAACCATGTTTTGCACAAAACGGCCAGATTCCCACCGCCGTTGAACACTGGGTTTCCAACCTCAGAATGCAAATAGCCCATTTTTCGTACGGTTCCCTTCATCGTCGTGGGCAGGACGGTGAGTCAGCTAAACCAAAGCCAGGCGCAGGGGAAGCATCGGGGAGGGGGTGAAGCCGTGCTTCCGGTATAGCTCGATCGCGCGCTCGTTGTCGCGGTCGGTGAGGAGGGTGATGCGCAGGCAGCCGCTTTCTTTCGCTTGCCCGATCGCGGCCTGCAGCAGCTTCGTCCCCAAGCCCCTGCCACGGCAGGAAGGGTGGACGACCAGATCCTCGAGGATTGCGGCCCTGCCGCCCATTGCGGTGCTGACCGTGAAGAGCAGGCTCGTCATGGCGACGGTCTCGCCCTGTTCTGCGCAGAGCAGGATCAGGCCCGTTTCCGGGTTGGAGACGATTTGCCGCAGAGCACGAGCCTGCTTTTCCATGTCCGGGCTGAATTCGGCTTCCTGGGAAAACAGGATGCCGAGCAGCGAACATAGCGCAGGTAGGTCGGCAATGGCTGCTTTCCGGATCATTGTTCCGGGCCGAAACAGTTTTGATGGTCGAGACAGGAAGCGCAGCTCGGGGATTTGCAAATTCTGATTCCTTCCCGCTCGCAAAGCGCCCGATAGAAGAATTTCTTCCACTTCATGTCGGCCCGGTTCTTCTCTGCAAGTCCGGGAAAATATTGGCTCATCAATTCGGACAATGCGCTGCGAGAGGGCAGACCGAGATCCTGCCAGAGATGATCGCTTCCCATGCAGGCGCTCGCCAGGAGATGGGCGACTTCCCGGTTTTTCCTGTCGTCTGCGGCCATGTGTTCGAAAAACAGTTGCAGCAGGTCGTCGAATTCCTGCAAAGGCCCTTTTGTTTCGATGGGCTTCTGCTGGAGGACACGCCAGGCAGCCGGCGGAGAAAACCCCGGGAAGCGCGCCGCCAGGAGGTGCGAAAAATCCTCCGCACCCATGCCGAGGCCGGGTACGAAAGGCGGGGTATCCGGGTTGCAGCGCGTTCCGATCACAAAGGCGAATGCGCCTCCCAGCCAGTCTCCCGGGTCGATTTCGGCAGGTCCTGCGGCCCGATCCGGGCTCAGGCGTCCATCTCTTGGTGCGTATAGCATTTTTTCGGACAGATCTTGGCGCAGGCTTCGCAGCCGATGCAGTTCATCTGGTTGGCGACGGTCATGACCTTTTTCTCATATTCATCGTCGTCATCTTCTCCCAATTCGAGGGTAATGACTTCGCCGGAGTCGGCGATGCCGACGAGTTGCAGCACATTCCTGCCGCAAACCCGGAAGCAGCGGCCGCAGCCGATGCATTTCTCCTGATCGATCGATGCGACGAACTTCGGGGTCCAACTGCGACCGTCAGGCAGGGTGATGGTCAAATGGGGCATTGCAATCTCCTTCAGGTCGTCGAAAGCTGGCGGCGCAGCGCCATCAGTTTTTCATAAGCCTCATGCGTTCTGGCGGCCACTTCCGGGATCTTTTCCCAGCCCACCGGCAATTCCTCGGCGAGATCGTGCAGATCCATCTTGAGCTGGGTAGCCTGCGCGTTCAGCTTCCTGATTTCGCTCTTCAACGCTTCCATGTCCTGCATGATTTCCCCTTTCAGAATTTCGCCACTTCAGGAAACTTTCCGATCATCTCCAGCGACGCATCGACGAGTTTCCCGCCTTCCTGTGCCAGTTTTTGCATGTCGTTGAAGCCGAATCGATGCACGTCCCTGAGATACTTGTTGATCACCACCAGGCGCCCTGCGGTGAGCACCACCCGGCCGAATCCTTCGTGGCTCATCTTCATCATGGGGGAAACCATGATTCCGGAGAGACGCTCGACCGAAAGGCCGATGGCGTTGTAAAAGAGCTCGAGACGCCAGAGCGTTTCAGGATCCGGATCGCCCATGATCGGGATTTCCCTGCGCTTTTCCTTGTCGACAATGTAGGGGGAGAGCAGATCTGCATCCGTCTTCCCGTCCCAGGTGCCGTAGGTGTCCTGGGCGCGGTACTGCTTTGCCAGTTCCTTGAGAAAAATGTGTTCCGTGGATTCTGTTGTCATCTTGCTTCTCCTTCTTCGTCGAAATCGCAGTTGCGCTGCACATCCTTCATCAGCGCCTTCCTGAGCCAGGGAGGCGGGGCGCCCTTGAGCACTTCCTGCAGCCTTGCCAATATTTCGCTAATGGCCTCGGGTTCGTTCACCTTGATCGGGTGGATCTTGTGCGCGACAACGCGGGCTGCCGCCGAGCCGCCGATCGCGGCGACGTACAGGATGGCGCAGTCCTTGATTGCCTCGATCTTGGGCGCGAGTTTGTCCTCATTGCCGTCCTCCTGCAGATCCCCGGAAAACTGGATTGCCTCGACGAAGCTGTATTCCTCGGGCGAGATCCGGTAGACGGCGAGGTTTTTCGCCCAGCCGAAATGGGCGTCCACCCGCTGCAGATCCTGTGTTGCGAATGCGATTTTCATTCCTGTTGCTCCCTGGTTACACAATTTGAGCCGCCGCAGCACCATTGCCCCACGGCTTTTTGCAGTCTTCATCTTCCCGCTCCAGCAATAAATTGGCAGCCTGGAAGATGAGCTTCATGCTGCCGCGGTAGCCTACGTTCAAAGCGTGGCTCGCCCCCAGCCGGTCGAAGGTCGGCAGCCCGATTCGCATCAAGGGGATGCCGAGGCGCCTGGACGCCTGGCGACCGTGCGAATGGGTGAGGATGAGATCGCTGTCTCCTGCCCTCGTTTCCAGGTCTTCGAGATCGCCGATCAGCACTTCCTCGCAAGGCATCCGTTCCAGCAATGGCGAACGGGTGGTGGTGACTGCGACCGAGATTTTTGCTCCCATCTCGGCGAAGAGCGCGCCGATCGCCCACAACAGATCCGGCTCGGCGGCAATGGCGATTTTCTTTCCGCCAAAATGGAAGTGCGAATCGAGCATTGCGTCGACGAGCTGGCTGCGCCTGCGACGAAGCTTCTCCGGCACCGGTTGTCCGGAAAGACCGGAGAGGTGCATGAGGAAACGGTCGTTTTCTTCCAGCCCGGTGAGGCGGTCGAAAACGGTGTAGGAAACGCCGCTGCGGCTTTCGAGTTCGATCGCGGCTTTTTCCATCTGCCTGCCGATGGCGATTGTGGCAAGCGATCCTCCCATGCTGCGGATTTCCCGGACTTTGGTGCCGCCGATGGTGGTCGGGCTGAAATCCTGCGGGATATGGCCGTCCAGAGATCCAGAGAGGTCGGGAAGCACCACCGCTTTCAATCCGAATGCTTCGATGGTATCGACGATTTCCTCGATGTCGGCGGCAGTCAGATGCGAGCCGGCGAGCAGGTTCACCTGCCCCGGGATGGGGAACCGCGGTTTATCGACCAGTTCGCAGACTATGCGGGCGACCGTATTTGCCCAGCCATCCTGAAAGGAATCCTTGTAGTCCGGGGTTTCAACGAACACGATGGGCAGCTCCTGGAGTTCGGGATGGCGACTCCTGATCAGCTTCAGTTCGCCCATGATGTCCTCCCCCCGGGTTTCGGTGAGTCCGGTGGTGCAAAGGCCGATGAGCTCCGGCTTGGCGCGGGCGTGGATGTTGAGGAGCGCTTCCTCGATGTTTTCCATTCCGCCCAGGATGGTCGAGACTTCGTTCATCGCCGTGGTTTGAAGCGGGATCGCTTCGCGGAAATGACGAACGAACAAAACCAGGCCGAAGGCGGTGCAGCCCTGCGAGCCGTGCAGCACCGGCATCGCGTTGGCAATCCCCATGAACGCAAGCGCCCCGCCAATCGGCTGGCTCATCTTCAATGGATTGACGCTGCAGGATTTTCTGCTTGAGACGACTTTTGCCATCAGTTGTCCTCCCAGGGGGCTGCCTTGCGAACCTGTTCCCAGATCGGGTTGTGGAGGGATTTGTCGATTTCTTCGACCAGAGCCACCATGCCGACATAAGCTGCGTAGGCATGGTGTCGTTCCTGGTTGATGTCGAGCCAGGGCATTTTCGCTTTCAGGGCGACGAACTGCGAGCGCCCTCCGGAGAGCATGATGTCGGCTCTCGACTCTTTCAGCATCCGGTACATTTCCCTGGGAGGAAGCTCGTCGAACATGTGCGCTTCTTCACCAAGCAGCGCCTTGACCCGCTCCTTGTCCTCATCGGTGGATTTCTTCACGCTCGTACCGACGATCGTGAGACCGACTTCCTGAAGCGCGGATACGATCGACCAGGATTTCACCCCGCCGGTGAAGAGCAGCACCTTTTTCCCCGCGAGCCGTGGGCGATAGACCCGGAGCTTTTCCCAGGCCCGGGCTTCCTCTTCTGCGATCAGGCTTTCGGTCCGCGCCAGCAGTTCTTCGGGAGCGCCTCTTTCGACCAGGAGCCGGGCGATGTTTCTGAGCGCATCGCTCGTGTCGGAAATCCCGTAAAAAGAGCCCTCGAAAAAAGGAATTCCGTAGCGCTCTTCCATCTTGCGCGCCACATTGATCATCGCTTTCGAGCACACCATCATCGCCGCCCTGGCGCGGTGCGAGGAGGCGATGTCGTTATAGCGTCCGTCTCCGGAAAGACAGGCGAGTATCCTGATTCCGAGCCGGTCGAGAAGCGGTTTTACCTGCCACAGTTCTCCGGCGAGGTTGTATTCTCCGATGATGTTGATGTCATAAGGGGTGGTGAATTCGGGTTCCCGGGTGCCGATGACATGTTCTAGCAGCGCTTCTCCTGCGAGCTTGTTGCCGAGGTTCTTGCTGCCGACGAAGCCTGGAGCATTGATCGGGATGACGGGTTTGCCGAATTTTTCGCTTGCGGACTTGCAGACCATTTCGATTTCGTCGCCGATGAGGGCGGGAACGCAGGTCTGATAGACGAAAACCGCCTGCGGGTGGTATTTTTCGATGGCTTCCCGGATGGCGCGGAACAGCTTTTTTTCTCCGCCGTAGATGACGTCGTTTTCGGAAATGTCGGTGGTGAATCCGGTTCGGTATAGCTCCGGTCCGGAGGATTTCGCACCGCGATTGTCCCAGGAGTTGCCTTCGCAGGCGATCGGGCCGTGGACGATATGCGCCACGTCCGCGATCGGCTGCAGCGCGATCTTGGCGCCGTCGAAGGCGCATCCGCCTGCGGCTGCGCCCGGAACGAGCTGCTTGCTGCAGCCTTTCTTCCTTTCCTTTTCCGACTTCGACCGGTTCTTTTCGCATCCCGGCTCGTCGAAAACTTCCTGAACTTTCACGTTGAGCAGTGCCACATCCGACCTTTCGCAAGATTCCAAGGATCTCTTGGCAACCCTCATCCAGCAAGCGGCGTGCCAGCGCGATCTTCACTCCAATTCATTGTTTATCCTGCGAAAGAATTTCTGTCCTGCGAATCGCTTCATGTCGCAAACCTTACAAAAACGACAACTGCGGAAGGGAATGCGCGCTTGCGGTGCGCAATCGGCAATGGAATGCTTTTTGCTTTGAAGGTCATTGCCATGATGGATATTCCTGACAACTCGCCAGCACCGATCGGACACAGCACCAACATGGTAGGGCTTCCCACCGGTCTGCTGGCGAGCGCCGCTTTCAACGACGATCCGGTTCCATTGCGGATCAGCGGCACGCGGGAAGCGCATCGCGGTCTGTTCATTCGCCTCGCCGAAGTGACGGAAGCTTTCGAGGCTTCGCGGATTTTTCAGGATTACATGACCGTGGCTTTCGGGCTCGAAGGACCGCCCGAGCCGTCAGGGACACGCCGATACCGGGCAAACTACCTGAGGCTTCTGAAGGACTGGGGATTCGATTCGAACAGCCCGGCCGGGGCGGTGCTGAAGGGCTGGGTGGAAAGCCGCTTCGGCCTGTTTCCGAGCTTCCACAAGGAGCCCATCCGCCGCTTCAACAGTCATGCCTGGATCACCTATATCGAAGAAAAGATGTCGAGCCGCTTCCACAATAATGCGATCAACATGCAGCTCGATCTGCTGTACGAATTCTGCCAATGGATGCTCGCCCGCTTCCACGCGGTCGGTCGCAGGCATCTGACGCTGTTTCGCGGCAGCAACGATCTGCGCGAGCATCAGCTCCTGCAGGCGCTCGGCAGCAGAGAGGCGCTCCTTCGCCTCAACAATCTGGTTTCCTTCACCTCCTCGCCGGAAGTCGCAGACGAATTCGGCGACACGATCATCGAGGCCGAAGTGCCGCTGCCGAAAATTCTGCTCTGCAACGATCTGCTGATCTCCCGTCCCTTGCGCGGCGAGGCGGAGTATCTGGTGATCGGCGGAGATTACCGGGTGAAAATGTCCTACTGGAGAAAATCGAAATGAATGCCGGAGAACGGGCGCTTGGCGCCTATCTTGGTCTTGCGGTCGGGGACGCATTGGGCGCCACGGTCGAATTCATGTTGCCGCGGGAAATCCGCCATCAGTACTCGGTGCATCAGGACATCGTCGGCGGCGGCTGGCTGAAGCTGAAGGCCGGGCGGGTGACCGACGATACCGAGATGTCTCTTGCGCTCGGGCGTGCGCTGATTTCCAGGGGAGGGTGGGATGCAATCGCGGTTTGCGAATCCTTCGCCGCCTGGCTGAAATCCGGCCCGGTGGATGTAGGCAACGCCTGCCGCCGCGGCATCCGGCGCTATATCCAGTGTGGCGCAGTTTCGGGTCCACAGAACGACAGCGAGGGCGGCAATGGCGCCCTGATGCGGATACTGCCCGTGGTGCTCGCGACGCTTCGCGATCCCTGTGCTTTTCGCGAGCAGGCGCTTTCGCAGGCCCATATCACCCACAATCACCCGCTGTCGGATGCAGCGATCCTCGCCGTCGGAAACATGCTGAGAATGCTTTTGCAGGGAGGCGGCGTGAAGGATTGCCGCAAGGTGGCAAACGAACTCGTCCTGTCCTTTCCCCAGTTCCGTTTTTCGCCTTATCCGGGGCGGGCATCGGGTTATGTCGTCGACACGGTGCAAACGGTCCTCCACCACTTTTTCGCCACCGATTCTTTTGAATCCTGCGTCGTCGAGACGGTCAATTGCGGCGAAGACGCCGACACCACCGGGGCGATCGCCGGAATGCTCTCGGGCGCGCTCTACGGCGCAGCGTCGATCCCCCGCCGCTGGCTGGAAAAGCTCGATGCGCCGGTGAGAGCGGAAATCGAGCTGCAGGCGCGGGAATTGCTGCGGTTGGAAATGAAATCATTCTGAAAGAAGCAATTTTCGGGTCTTTTCTTGCGGCATGTGACCTGCCAACGGAACCGATCCGGCGCAGGCGGTGTCCACTCAACTCGCGGCGATTAGGCTGCAAAAATTCCGGGGGAAGGGAAATGAAAATATTTTGGCTGATTGCGCTGGTCCTGTTGCTGTCTGGATGTGCAGGAATTGCGATGAGATTTTAGGACGGCGGCTTCTCGGAATATCCGCAGTTCCGCTTTGAACCAGCCGGGCTTCGGGCAACATCGTCGATCCCGTGCTGCATCATTTCCTTGCCGGCGACAGCTTCGAGCCGTTGCTGGTGGTCACGGTCAACTGCGGGGAGGATGCCGATCCCACGGGTGCCGGCATGCCGGTGCGCAGGTGCAAGCAAAAATCCGGGAACAAGTCGCGAGATTATTGCCGTTGTCCGAAAATCACTGAGCTGCCTCGGGCAGCACAGGGCAGGGAGCATGCTCATGCGAACGCGGGCAGTTTTCAAGGTCGGTATTAGATGGGATCAACCCGATCCAGGCCTGGATGCGCTCCTGGTCGAATCCGGCTTCCTTGCGGCCATCCGCCTCGAGCAATGGCCGGCGAATCAGCAACGGATCCTGCAATAGCAGCTCAAGCGCAGTTTCGGCAGTCAGCTCCTCCGGCACAACCTCGCCCGATTTCACTCGCGGCGCGGCGCGATTGAACCATTGTGCCACCGGGAGGCGGCCGAAGAATTCCAGAAGCCTTTCGGCTGTCCACGGTTCAGTCAGCAGGTTGCGTGCAACGATGGCATGCCCGGCTGCGGCAAGCAAGGTTTTCTGCCGGGTATTGTTGCGGCAGCCCGGTTTTTCGTAAAAGATGACCGTTACCATGATCTGAATCAGGCAGGGAAAGAAGATTCAGAACTTCACCAGGATATCTTCGCCCCGCACGATGAACTGGCAGGCCAGGCGCCAGGGAGGGGGGACATCGCTGCGTTCGGCGGCCTCGATCTGTTCGTTGCTGATCCTGCCGGACAGCTTGAGGGCGATCTTTTCCTTTTCGGTCAGGTTTACACCCAGCGGGGTTTTGTTTTCCAGTACGATGACCTGCACCGCACAGGAACCGCATTCGCCGTTCTCGCATTCAAAATCCACCGGAATACTGTGTTCGCGTGCCACGCTGAGCAGCGTGCTGCAGTCGCCGGCAGTAGCGTAGACCGTGATGTCCTTCTTCAACTTGGGCGAACTGAACGTTACGTTAGGCATGATATTTCCTTTGCAATTTCCGTTTCCGAATAAAGAAGCGCTGTTGCCAGCGCTTCTTGTCTTGCCTTAGCGGACGATGTCGTAGCTGATGTCCGTCTTGGCGGTGATGATGGTGCTCTGGTCGAGTCGCTCGAACATCTCGTCCAGGATCATCACCAGGACCCGCAAGCCCCCTTCGTAGCCCCAGATCGGGAAACGATGGTAGTGGTGGCGATCGAAGATCGGGAAACCCAGGCGGATGAGCGGCACGCCGCAGTCGCGCTCGAGGTATTTGCCGTGGGTGTTGCCGATCAGGTAGTCGACCGGTTCGGTGAAGAGCAGCGAGCGCAGATGCCACATGTCCTTCTTCGGATAGACCTTGCAGTTCTTGCCGAAGGGGCTGGCGTCGAAGAGCGCCTGCACTTTTGCCGCCCAGGAATCGTCGCCGTTGGTCGAAAGCACCGTGGTTGGCTCCGCGCCGAGTTCCAGCAGGAATGCGGTGAGGCCGAGCATCAGGTCAGGGTCTCCGTACAGGGCGAACTTCTTGCCGTGCAGCATCGCCTGGGAATCGGCGATGGCGTCGACCAGGCGGCCGCGCTCCTTCAGCAGTTGCTCGGGAATGGCTTTTCCGGTGAGACGGGATACTTCCATCAGGAACTGGTCGGTGCCGGTGACGCCGACCGGATGGTTCAAGGCCACCACCTCCTGCCCCTTCGACTCGATGTACTTCAGGGTTTTTTCGGTGCAGAATTGCTGGAAGGAGATGGTCGCTTCGGCATGGTAGGCGCCCCTGACTTCTTCCTTGGTGGTGCCGCCGTCGTACATGCGGTATTCGCCGTCGGTCGGGGTGTCCCAGATGTCGGAAGTGTCGCCGAGGATGGTGTAATCGGCCCCCATGATTCCGAGCAGGCGCTTCACTTCCCGGAGATTGCCGGTGGTGAAGCCGTAGAAGCCGCCGATGAAGTTGATCTTGCCCGGGACGGGCGTTCTCGCGTCGCATTTTTCCCAGAAATGCTGGATGATTCCGCGCAGTGCGTTGTCGTATCCAGTGATGTGGGAGCCGACGAAGGCCGGGGTGTGGGCGAAGGGAACGTCGAAGTCCTGGGGAACGCTGCCTTTCATCTTGGCGTTCTTGATGAAACCGTCCAGATCGTCGCCGATCACTTCGGCCATGCAGGTGGTGGAGACGGCGATCATTTCGGGCTTGTACAAGGCATAGGCGTTCGCCAGCCCGTCGATCATGTTGTTGAGGCCGCCGAAAACGGCTGCATCTTCGGTCATCGAAGAGGAGACGCAGGAAGTCGGTTCCTTGAAGTGGCGCGAGAAGTGACTGCGGTAATAGGCGACGCAGCCTTGCGAGCCATGGACGAAGGGAAGGGTGTTCCTGAAGCCGACCGCGGCGAAAACCGCGCCCAGCGGCTGGCAGGCCTTGGCAGGGTTGACGGTGAGCGCCTCGCGCGCGAAGTTCTTCTCCTGGTATTCGCGGGTCTTGGTCCACTCCTGGATTTCGATGATCCTGTCCCTGGGGTGCTTGTACTCGAAGTTCTTCTGCTTGTTCTCGAACATGTCGGTGTATTCCGGCTTGCGGAACAGCATTTCGTGGTCGATCAGTGTTTCAGCGTGCTGTGACATGGCTTTCTCCAAAATGTATTGCAATTATTTCAACCAGGGCGCGCGGGTGAGCCCCCATACCGGACTGTTGATGGCCATGTCCATGTCTCGGGCGAAAACCGCGAATCCGTCGTAGCCGTGATAAGGGCCTGAATAATCCCAGGAGTGCATTTGCCGGAAGGGAACGCCCATTTTCTGGAAGATATATTTTTCCTTGATTCCGGAGCCAACCAGATCCGGCTGGATCTTCTCGACGAACTTCTCGAATTCATAACCGGTGACGTCGTCGTAGACCAGGGTGGAATCCTTGATGTAATCGGTGGTGCGCTGGTAATCGTCGTTGTGGGCGAACTCGTAACCCGTACCGACCACTTCCATGCCGAGATCCTCGTAGGCGCCGATGACGTGGCGCGGACGGAGTCCGCCGACGTAGAGCATCACTTTCTTGCCTTCCAGCCTGGGTTTGAATCTTTCGATGACCGCCTCGACCATCGGCTTGTATTTCGCGATCACCCGCTCGGCGCCTTCCTTGATTTTGTCGTCGAAATGGGAAGCGATCTCGCGCAACGAGGCCTCGATTTTGGACGGACCGAAGAAGTTGTACTCGACCCAGGGAATGCCGTATTTCTCTTCCATGTGCCGGCTGATGTAGTTCATAGAGCGGTAGCAGTGCAGCACGTTGAGTTTGGCCTTGGGGGTGTTCTCGATTTCTGCGATGGTGCCGTCGCCAGACCATTGCGCGATCACCCGAAGGCCCATTTCTTCGAGCAGGATCCGCGAAGACCAGGCGTCGCCGCCGATGTTGTAGTCGCCGATGATGGCGACGTCGTAGGGGGAGGGCTCGAATGCGTTCTTGGCGGGGTCGGTCTTGTCGAAAACCCAATCGCGGATCATGTCGTTGGCGATGTGGTGGCCAAGGGATTGGGATACGCCGCGGAAACCTTCGCAGCGCACCGGAACGATGGTTTTGCCGCCGAGTTCCTTCGACTTTTTCTTCGAAACCGCCTCGATGTCGTCGCCGATCAGTCCGATCGGGCATTCCGACTGGATCGAGATTCCCTTGTTCAGGGGAAACAGCGCCTCGACTTCGTCGAGAAGCTTCTCGAGCTTCTTGTCGCCGCCGAATACGATGTCCTTTTCCTGGAAATCGGATGTGAACTGCATGGTGCCGAAAGTGTCGATCCCGGTGGTGCCGATGTAATAGTTTCTGCGGGTGGCCCAGGAATACTGGCCGCAGCCCACCGGTCCGTGCGAGATGTGGATCATGTCCTTGATCGGCCCCCAGACGACCCCTTTGGAGCCGGCATAGGCGCAGCCCCGGATCGTCATGACCCCGGGAAGGGACTTGATGTTGGATTTCACTCCGCAGTCGGATTTCCCTTCCTCGTGAATGTTGAGGTGTTTCGCGCGCCGCTTTCCGGCCTTCTCCGGATAGGCACCCAATACTTCATCGATCAATTCCTTGTTGCGGACTTTCGCTTCTTCCAGAGTCAAGCTCATGTTGCTCTCCATATTTAATCAAATCAAACCAGCTCGGCGAAGGGCCTGTGCCCTCGCAGCCTTCCTTCATTGCATGCCCTTTGCCGAGCCGCCTGAAAATCCATCCTTCCGTGGGGAAGGATGGGCTGGCGTGGACGCTCAGGCTGCGACGGCAGCTTTGCCGATGATGGATTCGTCTTCCTTCTTCATGATGCCGAATTCCATCAACAGGTCTTCCAGTTCTTCCATGGTGATCGGGGTGGGGATCACGCCCTTGCCCGCGTTGGCATGGATTTTCTTGGCGAGCTGTCGGTATTCGTCGGCCTGCTTGGATCTCGGGTCATATTCGAGGACGGTCATCCTTCTCAGTTCTGCGTGTTGCACGATGTTGTCGCGCGGAACGAAATGGATGAGCTGGGTGCCGAGCTTCTTCGCCAGCGCTTCGGCGAGTTCGAGCTCCTTGTCGGTCTGACGCTCGTTGCAGACGAGGCCGCCCAGGCGCACGCCGCCCGAGTTGGCGTACTTGAGAATCCCCTTGGAAATATTGTTGGCCGCGTACATCGCCATCATTTCTCCGGACATGACGATGTAGATTTCCTGCGCCTTGTTTTCGCGGATCGGCATGGCGAATCCGCCGCAGACCACGTCGCCAAGCACGTCGTAGGAAACATAATCGACTCCGTCGTAAGCGCCGTTTTCCTCGAGGAAGTTGATCGAAGTGATGACGCCGCGGCCGGCGCAGCCCACGCCTGGCTCCGGTCCGCCCGATTCCACGCAGCGGATGTCGCGATACCCCACCTTCATCACGTCCTCGAGCTCGAGATCCTCGACCGATCCTGCTTCAGCGGCCAGGGAAAGCACCGTGTCCTGCGCCTTGGCGTGCAGGATGAGCCGGGTGGAGTCGGCCTTGGGATCGCAGCCGACGATCAGGATTTTCTGTCCCATTTCGGCCAGGGCCGCCAGGGTGTTTTGCGAGGTGGTGGATTTGCCGATCCCGCCTTTGCCGTAAAATGCGATTTGACGCAGTGGTGTACTCATTTTCATCTCCTTTGGTGAAAAAACAAACGAATCCGTTCGGATGTCCAGCGCTCAAGTCTCTAGCAACCGCCGTGCCAGATCCGTATTTTTGTGCAACCAATTGATAAAATGAGATAAAAATCCTGAGTTACGCTTTTCGATGCGAAATGCGGGGTTGTCGCGATGCGTACAATGTCGAACAATCTGCGGCGAAAATGAGGGATGCAGCGATCGGCGCACAGGCCGGTTCGAGCTTCTTCAGGAGGGACGGAAGATTTTTCGGCCGTAGCGGCCGGGTTCTGTCAGCGGATCAGGCGATCGATGATGTCGCGCGAGACAGGTCCTTCATGCTGCGCGGTGAGGTCCCCGGAGGGATTGTAGAGATAGCTGGTGGGAAGCTCCCCGATGTCGCCGAACTGCGAGGAAACCCGGTCGCTGCCCGGGATCACCGGGTAGGGGATTTTCATCGCCTGCACGTATTCCTGCACCGCTTTCGCATTTCCAGGGTTCATGGCGATGCCGATCACGACGAGATCGCGGTTTCCGTGCTCCCTGTAGAGCGAGACGAGTTCGGGGATTTCCGACTGGCATGGCTTGCAGTACGGACTCCAGAAATTCAGCAGTACCCATTTTCCATGGAAGCCGGAAAGCTTCAGCGTCTTTCCCTGCAGGTCCGTGAGGGAAAATTCGTCGGCATGCGCGGGAAGTGCACAAAGCAAGAGGAGGAATAGCAGTCTGCGTATCATGGGGGCATTATATCCGGGATTTTCGCAATGCGGAACGCAGCGGCACTTCCAGGTTCCCGGATAGGAATTCGGAGATCTTCTGCTCCAGTTCCTCGGAGAGCGCGCAGCCCGGTCCGGGTTCGTAGGCGGCGAGGCGGAAAATCTGTCCTGCGGTGATTTCGTCGGCATTTCTCGCGAGCATCCATCCTCCTTCCACGGTTTCCCGCGCCAGATTTTCACGCGAAAAAAGTTCGAGCAGGGATTCGACAGAAGCCCGGTCCAGTTTCTGCGCTCTGCCGATCTGTTCTGCAGTCGGCGCGTCCCCCTTTTTTTGCGCCCGGCAAAGGGCGGCCAGAACCAGCAGCGCATCGTGAAAGCGCTTTCCAGGAAAATCGCGCGGGATGCCGATATCCCAGGTCGGGAGCGAGGCTGTGAACACCGCTCCGGAGAGCACGACGATCCAGGAAAGATAAATCCACAACAGAAAGACCGGGATGCTCGCGAATGCCCCGTAGACCAGCTTGTAGGCGGTGAAATGGGTGATGTACCAGCCGAAGGAAGACTTCATCAATTCGAACAGGGTTCCTGCGATGGCGCCCCCCAGGAGCGCATCCCGCCTCGGCACGGAGGTGTTGGGAACGATGAGATAGAGGAGGCTGAGGGCTGCGACGGTGAGCAGGGTCGGCACCGTCTTGAGCAGCACGATGCCGAACCCGGGCTCGATGAGTGCAGCCGATCGCCCGAGCAGCCAGGAAGTGATGGAGAGGCTTCCGCCGATCAGGATCGGGCCGATGGTGAGCATTCCCCAGTAGATGAGGATGCGGTGCAGCATGGTTCTTGGCTTCGCGATGCGCCAGATCGTGTTCAGGATGTGGTCGATGGTGAGCATCAGGGTGAGCGCGGTCACGACGAGAAAGGCGATGCCGAACGCGGTCAGCCTTTCCGCATTCGCAGAGAACTGCGTGACGTAAAGGGAAAGAATGCGGCTCGAGGATTCCGGAACGAGGTTCGAGAAAACGAAGCTCCTGATGTGGTTTGCCATGCCGGAGAACATCGGGAAGGCGGAAATCATGGTGAGCGCGATGGTCACCATCGGAACCAGGGAGAGCAGGGTCGTGAAGGTGAGGCTTCCTGCGACTTGCAGGCAGCGCTCCTCGCCGAAGCGTCTGGCGAGAAAATGCAGGAAATGGATTGGCTTTTCGATGTTCATGGCGGTTCCGGTCTGATTATATAATACCCGATCACCCAATACCGGATGTCGAAGATGAAGGAAATCCTGATCCTGTTTTACAGTCGTGACCGTTCGGTCAGGGAAATGGCGCATGTCATCGCCAGAGGCGTGGAGAGCGTGGAGGGCGCGCGGGCGAAATTGCGCACCGTGCCGAAGGTTTCCACAGTGTGCGAGGCGGTGGAAGGGGAAATCCCGGAACAGGGCGCGCCGTATGTGGAAGTTGCGGATCTGGAATCCTGCGCCGGGCTCGTGCTCGGATCCCCATCCTATTTCGGCAACATGGCCTCTTCCATGAAATATTTCTGGGACGGCACCACTTCGCTGTGGATGAAGGGAGCGCTTTGCGGCAAACCGGCGGCGCTTTTCACTTCGAGCGGTACCCAGCATGGCGGTCAGGAAGCGACGCTGCTGTCGATGATGGTGCCGCTGTTGCATCACGGCATGCTGATCGTGGGGCTTCCCTATACCGAGCCTGAACTCGCTTCGACTGCGGCCGGCGGCACGCCCTATGGAGCGAGCCATGTTTCCGGAATCGGCAACGACCGCGCGCTTTCCCAGGACGAGAGAAAACTCTGCCTGGCTCTCGGCAGGAGAATCGCCCTGACCGCAATCCGGCTTTCTTCCTGAGGAACTCATGACGACCTATCGGCTCGAAGCGGAAGATCTCCGCAGAACCATCGACCCGGAAAGCCTGGGCTTTTCGGATACCTCCGAACTCGCCGGAAAGGCGCTCCCCTGGATCGGTCAGGAAAGGGCGGAAAAAGCGGCGAGGCTCGGCATCTCGATCAGGCATCCGGATTACAACCTTTTCGTGCTCGGGGAGCCGGGAAGCGGGCGTTCCTCCCTCATGAAGGCGCTGCTCCTGGAAGAAGCCGCAAAGCGCCCTTGCGCCCCCGATCTTTGCTATCTGCACAACTTCGCGGTTCCGGAACGACCGCATCATTTCTGGATGGAAACGGGGGGAGGAAAGGAGCTGAAGGATGCGCTCTCCGATTTCGTCTCGGCCCTGCAGCGTGAAATTCCGAGAGAGCTGTCCGGGCAGCCCTTCAAGCTCTCCAGCGACCGTATCCTCAAGAAATTCAGGGAAAGGGAATCTTCGGCCTACCGGGAACTGGTGCGCTTCGCCGAGAGCCGCAATTTTTCCCTGAAGCGGGAAGACGGCCGGCTGGTTTTCACCGTCCTGGACGGCAAGGGGCAGGCCATGCTGGAAGAGGAAGTGCTTTCGCTCTCCAGCGAAAAAAGACTGGAACTCGAGAAATCCGAAGAACTGCTGCGCGAGGAAATCCAGAAATTCCTGGATGCGATGCATCCTGAAGAGCGGGCGATGAACGAGGCGAGAGAAGCGCTCAGGATGGATGCGGCAAGGCCCATCGTGGAAGCCGCGGTGGATAGCCTCCATGCCAGGGTTCTCGGGAAAATCCGCGATCGGGAGAAATTCTCCAGGCATGTGGAATCGATGGTGGAAAGCCTCCTGGAGAACCTGCATCTTTTCGAGGAGGATGCGGAAAAGGAGGATCGCGAGGACTGGTTCTCGCGCTGCGAGGTCAATCTGTTGCTCGACCATTCCGGCTCCTGCGGCGCGCCGGTCGAGGTGGAAGACAATCCGCAGATCCGCACCCTGTTCGGCAGCATCGATTTCGCCATGGAAAACGAAGTGCTCGTCACCGATTTCACCCGGATCCGGGCCGGAAGCCTGATCCGGGCCAATTCAGGATTCCTGCTCCTGCATCTGGACGATCTGCTGCGTGAGCCGCTCGTCTGGGAAAAGCTCAGGCGCTACCTGAGGAGCAATCTGGTTCATATCGAGGAGCCGGGCATGGCCTATTCCTCGCTCTCATCGGTGTCGATCGAACCGGAGCCGGTGCATCTCGAAGTGCGCATCGCCCTGATCGGGTCCCGCGAGGAGTTTTACGAGCTCGAAGAGATCGATCCGGATTTCATGCGTCATTTCAGGGTGAAAGTGGATTTTGCCGACACCATGAAGGGCACTCGGGAAATGCATCTCGCCACGTCCATCCTGATCGCGAACGTGGTGGCCGAACACCGGCTTCCGCAGTTTTCAGCGGCTGCGGTCTCGCGCATGCTGGAAGATGCGCACCGCAGGGCGGACGACCAGCAAATGCAGAGCGCGCGTTTTTTCCATCTCGAAATGCTGGTGCTGGAGAGCGCTGAAATTTCCAGGGAGAGCGGTGCGGAGCAGGTGTTGCCGAGCCATGTGGAAGAAGCGCTGGAAGCGAGGCGGGCCCGCCACAGCTATCCGGAGGACGAGATGCGCGACGCGGTGGGCAGAGGGGAACTCCTGATCAGCGTAGGGGGAGCGAGCGTCGGTCAGATCAACGGTCTCACCCAGATCGATCTCGGCGACTACCGGTTCGGATTTCCGGTACGGGTTTCCGCGAGCACGGTGCCGGGAAGGGGAGGGGTGCTCAACATCGAGCGCGAAGTTGCGCTGTCCGGTCCCAACCACGACAAGGGGGTGTTCATCCTGGAATCGCATCTCGGCGCGCTATTCTCCCACATCGCGCCGCTCAATCTCGACGCATCCCTGGTTTTCGAGCAGGAATACAGCGGGGTCGAAGGGGATTCCGCATCGCTTGCAGAGCTCTACGCGCTGCTTTCCAGCCTTTCCGGCGTGCCGATCTCGAGATCGATCGCGGTGACCGGGGCGATGGATCTGCACGGCGAAGTGATGCCGATCGGGGGCGTCAACGAGAAGATCGAGGGATTTTTCGGAATCTGCGAAATGGAGGGGCTGGACGGAAGCCACGGAGTCATCATTCCGGCTTCGAATCGCCGTCATCTGATGCTCTCTCCGAAAATTTCGGAGGCGGTCGCGGCAGGAAAATTCCAGGTGCATGCGATCGAATACGCACTGGAAGGCATTCCCATCCTCACCGGAAGGGAAGCCGGAATCCTGGAAGGATCCGGCTACCGTGCGGGTACCGTGCTCGGGCTTGCCGAGCAGGCGCTTCTCGATTACCGGCGGCGCTATCTCGCCGCGCGGCGCCCTAGTTCACCCTGATCGGGATGTAGACGGAATTGCCGCCGCGCTTCACGAGCAGGGCGACCGTCCTGCCTCTCGGGATTTGCGAGAGCAGGTCGTTGAACTGCTCGGTGCTGTCCACCTCGGTATGGTTCAATGCCAGGATGATGTCGCCTTCCGCGAGCTGGGTTTCCAGGAGCGCGCCCTGAACCTTGACCACGACGATGCCGTGGTCGGTTCCCGCAGCCTTTTTCTCGTCCGTGGTCAGATCGCGGGTGGCAAGACCGATGCGGTTGATGTGCATGCGCTTGTGCGGTTTTTCCTGCGGCGGTGTGGCAGACTGCAATTCTCCGATCAGCACTTCCACCTCCTGCGCGGAACCGTTTCTCCAGATCTTCACCTTCACATGGGATCCCGGCTTGGTTGCGCCGACCAGCGCTGGCAGTTCGGTGGAGCTGTTGACGGGTTTGCCGTTGAACTGGATGATGACGTCACCCGGGCGGATTCCCGCCTTTTCCGCAGGGCTTCCCTTTTCGACCGTGGCGACCAGCGCGCCGTTCGCATCCGGCATGCCGAAGGATTTGGCGAGATCCTGGTTGAGTTCCTGGATTTCGACGCCCAGCCTGCCGCGGCTCACCTTGCCGTTTTCGCGAAGCTGATTGCCGATGTTCATCGCGACATCGATCGGGATCGCGAAGGAAAGCCCCATATAGCCTCCGGTCCGGCTGTAGATCTGGGAATTGATGCCGACCACTTCTCCTTTCATGTTGAACAGGGGGCCGCCGGAATTGCCTGGATTGATCGGCACGTCGGTCTGGATGAAGGGAACGTAGTTCTCGTCGGGAAGGTTTCTGCCTTTCGCGCTCACGATGCCGGCTGTCACGCTGTTGTCGAAGCCGAATGGGGAGCCGATCGCGAGCACCCATTCTCCCACCTTGAGCCTGGAAGGATCCCCGATCGGAACGATGGGCAGGTCTTTCGCCTTGATTTTCAGCACGGCGATGTCTGCGTTCTTGTCCGAACCGACCACCTTCGCCCTGAATTCCCGCTTGTCGGTCAGCTTCACGGTGACTTCGTCGCTGTCGTCGATGACATGCGCGTTGGTCAGGATGTAACCGTCATGGCTGATGATGAATCCGGAGCCCAGCGATTTGGACTGGTATTCGCGCGGAGGCTGCGGAGGGTTGGGCATGAAGCGGTGGAAGAAATCGAAAAATGGATCGTTATTGTCCTGACCGTCCTGGGGAGACTGGTCGCTATCGCGAACGATGCGGGTGGAACTGATGTTGACGACCGCCGAACCTTCCTTTGCCACGAGAGAGGAGAAGTCGGGAAGCATCACGCCGGGAACGGGGGCGGTTTGCTGCACACTGGGCTGAGGGGATGCGGACACGACCGTTGGCTGCTTGCCCGGCATACAGCCGATCAGGGCAAGCGAAAGCAGAACAGGAACCAGCGTTTTATTGGCAGACATCAAATTCTCCGTGCTATTCTCTTGGATGATTATAAACTGACAACTCAAACAATCCTAAGTTTAAAATATTTTGTGCAGGGAACCCTTTTGACATGATCGTTTCCATTCTCGCAGCCATGGCGTCCAACCGCGTCATCGGAATCGAAAACCGTCTTCCCTGGAAACTGGCCGAGGATCTGCAGCATTTCAGGAAGCTCACCATGGGGCATCACATCCTGATGGGCAGGAAAACCTTCGAATCGATCGGAAAGCCGCTTCCTGGAAGGGTCTCGGTGGTGATTTCCAGGAATCCGGAGCTCGCTTTTCCCGGTGTGAAAATGGCCGGATCGATAGAGGAGGCGCTCGCTTTATGCGATGGGGATGAAGAGGTGTTTGTCGTGGGGGGAGGGGAAATCTACCGCCAGGCGATGGACGTTGCCGACCGCATCCATCTCACCGAGATTCTGCAGGATTTCGCAGGGGATGCGCATTTTCCGCGCATCGATTCCTCGATCTGGAGGGAAGTCTCCCGCGACGTCCGCCGCGGGGAATTCGAATATCATTTCGTGATTTACGAAAGGATCACACCACGAACACGTCCGGAAGCGGAAAGCCGTTGAAATTGCTGGCGTAGGCGGTGGTGTAGGCGCCCGCATTCCTGATGTAGACGAAATCGCCTTCCTGGAGATCTTCCGGAAGCGGTTCTTCCTTCATGATGATGTCCACCGAATCGCAGGTGGGGCCGGCCACCGACCAGGGAACCGGGCGCCCCTTGCGATCGGTTTCGATCCGGTAGCGCAGTCCCTCGGTGGTCTCGATGATGCCGCCGAACATGCCCGCATCCCAGTAGATCCAGCGTTTTCCCGCCCGGATTGCGGTGCCGATCACGCGGCAGACGAACATGCCCGCATCCGAAACCAGATATCTGCCTGGTTCAGCGATGATTTTCATCTCCGCCGGAAGATCGGCGATCGAATCGTTGACGATCTTGCCGATTCCCTCGATCGAGGGAATGGGTTTCACATGCTGGACGGGATATCCGCCGCCGATGTTGAGCAGGCGCGGTTTCAATCCCGCTTTCCTCATTTCCGAGAAAACCTCTTTCGCGTGGGAAATGCCGGTTCTCCAGTTCTCCGGATTCCTGCATTGGGAGCCGACATGGAAGGTCACTCCGGCGAGATCCGCGCCGATCCTTGCCGCTTCGGCAACGATTTCTCCAGCCTCCTGCGGATGGGCGCCGAATTTTCCGGCAAGCGGCCAGTCGCTTCCGACATTGGAAGTGTCGATTCTGAGGTAGAGCTTTGCATCCGCTTTCACCGAATGGATCTTGCGCAATTCCTCCAGGCTGTCCAGCACATACCACTCCACTCCCCTGGCCGCGGCATATTCGAGGTAATTCCTGGATTTGACCGGGTTGCTGTAATAGATTTCGCGGGCGGGCACGCCGAGTCCCATGAGCAGATCGAGCTCGGCGATCGAGGCGATCTCGAATCCTGCGCCTTCCTCGATCAGCACCCTGAGAATTCTGGGATCGGGATTGGATTTCACCGCGAAGTGGGGAGTGACGCGTGGCATCGCGGCCATGAACCGTCTGGCCTTGGTTCTCACGATGTCCGAGTCGAGGATGAGGAAGGGTTTTTCATAACCCTTTTCCAGTTGGCGTTTGACGATTTCGAAATCGATGCTGATTTCGGATTGGGAAAAAGAAGGAATTTCGAGAACGGATGCGGGCATGGTTTTCTCCAGAAAAGCTACGTTACCGGGATGTGCAGGTTGAATTGATCGGCTGTCATGAGGGACTCCCTTGTGAAAATCGCGTGATTATAGGCGGTAGAACCTTAAAATCCGCTTTTGCCAAAGAAAAAACCCGCATCCGGGGATGCGGGTTTTCCGGCTCTGGTGAAGATCAGAACTTGTACAGCACGCCGATCGCCCAGACGTTCGAGTTGAAGTTGCTC
>JABEVD010000194.1 GCA_013044025.1 Burkholderiales bacterium | reverse complement strand
CCGGAAAGGATGCTGATTTCGGATTCGTCCCGCGATACCGCCGAGAGCGCATCTTCCACTTCGCCGAACGCAGTGAGGATCGTCTGCCTGTATCTGGCAAGGGAAGCCAGATAGGCATGCCTCGCCTGACGCCTTTGCGCATCGATCGATCCAGCATCGTAAACCGGCGCCGCGATCTGCGCGGCAAGAGACCATGCGCTTGCAACGCTCTGGAAGATTCCTGCGGGGGTCAGCGCTTCCTGCATCAGGTTAGCGGAAAGTGTGAAGGAAGGGTAAAGACGAGAATCTGCAATCCCGATGGCTGCGCTTGCTGCATGGAGATCCTCTTCCGAAGCGAGGATGTCAGGACGCATCCTGGCAAGCTCGGAAGGAAGCCCTGCCGGAATCCTTGCCGGAAGGGAAATCCTGGAGAAATCCGGAACCGCAGGCATTTGGTCCGGCGTCTTTCCGAGCAGGATGGCAAGGGAATGGCTGCTCGAGGAGATGCGGTCCATGATCTGGGGAATGCGCTTTTTGTCTTCATCCAGATTTTCCGATGCCGCCAGCACCTCCATCCTGGTAGAAGCCCCTTCTTCGCAGGAAGCTTCGACCAGGGACAGCGTTTTCTGGTCTGAAAGGACGATGGAACTGACGATTTTTTGCGCCTCCTTCTCGAAGGAGATCCCGATCGCTTCCATGACCACATTCCCGGTGAGGATCACCCAGGCCGCGTCGAGTTGATGGGTCCGGTAGCCCTGTTGCGCTTTCGCAAGTTCGATGCGGCGGCGCTCGCCTCCCGAAAGATCCGGGCTCCAGCTTGCGAACGGGCCCACCTCGTAATAGGTGAAGGGAGGGATGGTGAAATTCGATGGTCCGAACAACGCCACACCGTATTTCTGGCGTCCGGTGGCCGCCCCGATTCCGACCTGCGGCATTTCTGCCGCCTCCTCGATCCTCACCGCTTGCGCAGCTTGTGCAACCGACTGTCTGGCCGCTTCGAGATCCTGGTTTCCGGACATGGCACGCTTCACCAGCCCGTCGATTTCGGGGGAGGAAAACAGCTTCCACCATTGCTCCCTCAGCCTTTTGCCGACGACCACTCCCCGGGAATCCCAGGATTTCATGGCAGGCGCTGCGGTCCGCCTGAAATCCGGCCCGGAACTGCAGGCTGAAAGCAGCAGTACGAGAATGAAGATTCTTTTCATGACGCCTTCCTCGCCGGCTTGAGGAGCACGAGCAGCGGGATCACCACTGCGGTGGCGATCATCATGAGCTGAAAATCGTCCAGATAGGCGATCATCGCGGCATGATTGCGGATCCTGAAATCGAGAGAAGCGAGTTCCGGAATGCTCATCGTTGCGGATGTGACATGGGTTGCGAGTTCTGAATGGACGATTTGCGTGTTGCGGGTGAGCAGGGTCTGCACTGCGGAAATGCCGATCGCGCTGCCGATGTTTCTCTGCAGGTTGAAAAACGCGGTCCCCTCGTTCCTGAATTCCTTCCCCAGCGTGCCGAATGCCAGGGTGGAAAGCGGAACATAGGCAAGGCCGATGCCGAATCCCTGGATCAGCCCGGAAACCACGACGGGTTGCTTCCCCATCATCAGATCGAAACCGGTCATCTGCCACAGGGAAAATGCGGTGAGGGAAAGGCCGCTCGCCATGATGATGCGCGCATCGATCTTTCCGATCATTCTTCCCACCAGCATCATTGCGATCATGGTCCCCGCCCCTCTCGGCGCAGTCACCATGCCGCTCGTCACTGCAGGATAGCCCATCTGGTTTTGCAGCATCGGCGGGATGAGCGCGAGCGTCGCAAAAAGCACCACGCCGATCAGGAAAATGAAGATGTTCGAAGTGACGAAATTCCTGTCCGCGAAGAGCGCAGGCCTCAGGAAGGGATGAGGATGGGTGAGGGTATGCACGATGAACACGTAAAACGAGACCGTCGCGACGAGGGCTTCGATGACGATCTCGCCTGAGGAAAACCAGTCCTTCAGCGTGCCCCGGTCCAGCATCAACTGGAGAGCGCCGATGGCGATGGCGAGCGACAGGAATCCGGCGACATCGAAAGGACGATGCTGTTTTTCGGTTTCCGGAAGAGATGCGGCAAGCCCCAGAAAGGCCACGATTCCGATCGGCACATTGATGAAGAAAACCCAGCGCCAACTGTATTCGTCGGTGAGCCATCCTCCCAGCACCGGGCCGAGAACTGGCCCCAATGTGACGCCCACGCCCCACATCGCCATCGCGGGCCCGTGATGCTCGGGGGGATTGATGTCGAACAGAACGGCCTGGGAAAGCGGCACGAGCGCTGCGCCTGAAATTCCCTGGAGAAGGCGGAAGAAAACGATCTCGGGAAGCGATGCGGAAAGACCGCAAAGCGCGGAAGACAGGGTGAACCCCGCCACCGAAATCAGGAAGATGCGCCTCCTGCCGAAGCGCCCGGCAAGCCATCCCGTGAGCGGAATCATGATGGCAGCGGCGATGATGTAGGAAGTGAGCACCCAGGCCATCTGGTCCAGCGTGCCGGAGAGCGCGCCCTGCATGTCCGGAAGAGCGACATTGGCGATGGTCGAATCGAGCGCCTGCAGCGTGGTCGCCGCCATGATGGAAAAAGTGATGAGCGGGCGATTGAGGTTCTCTTCGGGAATGCCGGAATGGGGAGGATGCGGGAGCGTCGCCCCTTCACCCGCCTCCTCGATGATTTCCCCGACTTCGCTCATCGAAGATCGACCTTCACCGTGGCGCTCAATCCTGCGCGCAGGGGGTGTTGCGCATCCAGCGAGATCCTGACCGGCAGGCGCTGCACCACTTTCACCCAGTTCCCGGTCGCATTCTCGACCGGAAGGATGGAAAAGCTCGAACCCGTTCCGGGGCTCAGGCTCTGTACCTTTCCCTCGAATTTCTCGCCTGGATAGGCATCGATGACGACTTCAGCCCGTTCCCCAGGCTTCATCCTCGCCAGATCGGTTTCGCGGAAGTTCGCCTCGATCCAGATTTCCTTTTCCGAGAGCAGCGAAAAAACCGGGGCCGCCTCCTTGATGTAATCCCCCTTTCCGAGGTTTTCCACCCGGGTGACGATTCCGTCCGAAGGGGATTTGACGATGGTATAGGAAAGCGCGAGTTCCGCCCTGGCGAGCTTCGCCGTGGCGAGCTTCACATCCGGATGATTGTCCACCTCGATTTCCGGATTTCCCGCGAGAGAGAATTTCAGGTTCTCCTTCTCCTCCCTTGCCGCATCGACTCCGTATTTCGCCATTTCCAGTGAATGCCGCGCAGAATCGAGCTCCTCGCCCTTCGAAGCGCCCCTGGCCTGGAGCTTTTTCTGCCTCTCCCATTCGCGTTCGAGATAGGAAAGTTTTTCCCGTGCGGCCAGCTCATCGGCGGATTTTTTCCGGTAATTCGCTTTCAATGCGGCGATCCTGAGCCTGGTCGAAGCGAGCGCCTCTTCGGCTTCCCTCACCGCGATCTTCTCGTCCCGGTCGTCCAGCCTGAAGAGAATCTGCCCTTCACGAACCTCCTGGTTGTCCTTCACGTCGAGTTCGACGACCCTGCCTGCGATGCTCGGGCTGATTTCGATTCTGGCGGCGCGCACATAGGCATCGTCCGTGGATACGGAATTCAATCCTGCATAATGAACGGAGGCTGCGACGAGAATCAGGAAGGCCGGTCCGCCGAAGAGCAGAAGCTTCCTGTGCCTTCCCAGCCAGCCGCCGGTTTGCTTGGTTTCCTTCATGGACTTCGCCGCAAAAATACCATTCTATCGCGGCGGGATTCCCGGGATAATCCCATATAATTCGCATATATTGTTCAGTCGGGACGAATAATGAGGGGAATGGAGTTTGCGGAACTGAAGGCTTTCATCGAAGTGGCGGAAAGAGGGAATTTCGCAAGGGCGGCAGCCTATCTCTGCATGGCGCCCTCCTCGCTCAGCCAGACCATCCGCTCCCTGGAGGAGCGACTCGGCGTCAGGCTGCTGCACAGAACCACGCGCAGCGTATCGCTCACCGAGGCGGGAGAAGCGCTTCTTTCCAGGGTGAGCCCAGCCTTTCTGGAACTGGATGCGGCGATCGAAGCCATCAACGATTTCCGCGATGTGCCGAAGGGGACCCTGAGGCTCAGCGTTTCGACCATCCCCGCCCAGATGATCATCGCGCCGATGCTGAAGGATTTTCTCTCGGCCTATCCCGCCATCCATCTCGAGATCTCGGTGGACGACATCAACACCGATATCGTGCGTGGAAAATACGATGCGGGAATCCGCTACGGCAGCCTGATCGCGCAGGACATGGTTCAGGTGGAAGCGAGCCCCCCTTCCAGGATCATCGCATTCGCCTCCCCGGAATATCTCGACAGGCATCCCAGACCAGAAAGGCCCGAAGACCTGCAACATCACGACTGCATCCGCTTCAGGCTGGGAAACCAGCAGCTTCTTCCCTGGGAATTCGAGAAGGATGGAAAGAAAATGGAAGTTGCCGTGAAGGGATCCCTCGTCGTCAACGACGTGGACCTGCTCATCAAGGCGGTGAAGGAAGGAATCGGCGTGGGCTACATGGCCGAATCCTACATGCAGCAGGACATGGAAAAGGGTTTGCTGGTTCCCATGCTGACCGACTGGTCGCCCACCTATCTGAGCTGGTACCTGTATTACGCGGGAACCCCTTCCGCTCCCCTCAGGGCCTTCATTTCACATCTCAGGGAGCGGCTTCAGACCGGATTGCCTTCCTCGTCGAGGTAGAATTCGTTCATGGCGCGCTCGACTTCGGCCATCAGGGTGAGCACAGGACCGCCGCCCATCATGATCGCGACCGAGCAAACTTCCATGATTTCATCGACCGTGACTCCGGCAAGCTTGCAGTTCCGCACATGCAGCCCGATGCAGTAATGGCATTGCTGGGTGAGCGCCATGCCGAGCGCAAGACGCTCCTTTTCCTTCTTGTCCAGAACCCCGTCCTTCATGGCTTCGTTCATGAAAGACTGGATCTTGCCCATCACCTTGGGATTGTATTCGGAAAAAAGCTGGAGGCCGCGGTGGGCGTGCTCCAGGATTTTCTTCTCGCTGTCCGAGCCCTTGGTCTTTTTTTTCTCCGCCATGATGGCTCCGGTTTCAGAAGGAATTGAAGATGTCGTCCACCACGTTCTCGGCGATGCCCATTCCCGCGCCGAGCCCGAGGCCGGTCATCATGTTGCCGAGGAATCCGCTTCCGAAGGAAGGACCCTGGCTCCAGCCGCGCGGCTGCATCGGTTGCTGCTGGAAATTCTGGGGCTGCTGATAGTTCTGTTGCTGGTTCTGCGCCTGCTGCTCGAGCATCTGGATGTATTGCGCCATCTGCTGCATCATCTGCGTGGACATCTGATTGTAATTTTGCACCGCCATCGCGACTTCGCGCAGATCCATGGCCATTTCGCGCCCGGTCTGCTCGTCCCGCGCATCGGTCCTCAGGCGCTGCGCGAGCGTCTGCATCTGCGAAATGATGTTCTGCGATTGCTGTTGAAGCTGTCCTGCCTGCTGTGCCGCTACCTGGTAATCCATCTTTTTCTCCTCATGTTGCCTGCTCAACGTTTGATTCTTCTGCGGGGCGTAAGTTCTTTCTGGTCATGGCCGCTGCGAAAAATCCGTCCGTCCCGTGCAGATCCGGACGGAGCTCCAGATATTTCCCGGTATCCAGGCCAATGTGGTTTTCGGCGAGGATATCAGCGCAATTCAGAAGCTCGAAATCGGGGTGGGTTTTCAGGAAATTCTCCACGATCCCGCGGTTTTCTTCCGGCAGGATGCTGCAGGTGGCATAGACCAGGCGCCCCCCCGGCTTCACGAGAACCGATGCGCCGGCAAGAATGGACGCCTGCTTTTGCGTAAGTTCCATGAGGCTTTCCTCGGATTGCCGCCACTTGAGATCCGGATTCCTGCGCAAGGTTCCGAGCCCGCTGCAGGGCGCATCGACCAGCACCCGGTCGATTTTGCCGGAAAGACGTTTCACCTTGATGTCATTTTCGTTGGCGATGAGCACCGGATTGACGTTCGCAAGTCCGGAGCGCTTCAGGCGCGGTTTCAGTCTGGCGAGTCTTTTTTCGGATACGTCGAAAGCATAGATCCTTCCGGTCGAACCCATCAAGGCCCCCAGCATCAGGGTCTTGCCTCCCGCTCCAGCGCAGAAGTCCGCGACCATTTCGCGCCTTTTTGGCGAGAGGATATAGCCGAGCAACTGGCTTCCCTCGTCCTGCACCTCGACTTTGCCCTCGAGAAAGAAATCGTGCTCGTTGAGCGCGACCCGGTCGGAAATGCGGATGCCGATCGGCGACCATTTCATGGCCTCCCCTTCGAGTCTTTCCAGGATTTCCTCGCGCCTGGCCTTTATGGTGTTGACCCTAAGATCGAAGGGCGCCCTGCCCTGCAATCCGCGCCCGAGGGCGAGGATTTCTTCATCGGACATGGAATTCCGCAGCTTCCTCACCACCCATTCCGGAAGCTCGGACTTCACTTCGAGCGAAAGGGATCCGGCCTGGACCGCCTTCACCTCCGAAAGCCATTTCTTCTCCGATTCGGAAAGGTAATGTTCGAGTTCCCTGAGATTCATGCCCTCGACCCTGGAAAGGTAGGCGAGGAGAAGCTTCCTTGGCGTGCCGGACTTGCCGTCGACCGCGGAAATGACGTGATCCAGGAAATATTTCCTGCGCAAAATGCCGAAGACGGCTTCGGCCACAAAAGCGCGCTCGCCTCGCCCCGTCTTCATGTCCTGGAAAAAATGTCGCAGTCCGACATCCACAGGCTCGTTCAGCGGCAGGATCCTGCGCAGGGCATCGACCGCGAGATCGATGCGCATTCCGTTGAGTTTCTTCATATTGGCTTGCATTTACGAATTGTACCTCAAAAGATCCCCGGCACGGGGAGCGGATCCGCCTTGACACTCTGCATTGCAGAGTACATACTCTGAAAAACAGAGTTCAAAAGGAAGGATTCATGTCTGCTGAAATCGAACTGGAATTCATACGCTCCATGCTCTCCTCCGGTCACCGCTGCGTGAGGCTGGAACGTCACTCCCTCCTGCTCTGGGGCCTTATCGGAGGTTCGTTGTGCGCCTTCACCGATCTGGTCGTCACGCAGGACAGGTTCCCGGACCTGAAGATTCGTGCGCTCGCCCTTTTCTGCTGGCTGTTCTTCTGGCTGGGCGGGGCTGCATGGCTCGATCATGTCATGACGAAAAGAAGCCGATCGGATAGGGACGAAACGCTTCCTTTCGTTCAGGCGCAGATCACACGAGCCTGGTGGATGCTGCTTTTCATGGGCATCCTGGGTTCCGTGGCCATGTCCTTCTACGGAGGAGGCTACATGGTCTACGCATTCTGGACGGTGCTGCTCGGGCTTGGCATATATCTTTTCGGCCTTTTTTCCCTTCCGGTCGTGGAATGGATCGGCCTTGCCGCGATATTGGTCGGCATCGCAGGACTTGCCGCCCATCTCGGCATGGGAACCACGAAATGGCTTGCGGCCGATTCCTTCGCGATCGGGCTGCCGCTCGCGGGCTGGATGATGGAGAAAAATATGGGCGCAAGCCTGCCGGGGAGGACTGCAGCGCTTCTTTTCTGGCTTTTCCTGGTGATTTCGCCCGCGTTGTTTCTGGGCGTTCGCGAAGCCCCTGCTCCGAAAGCCGGCGTGAAGGTCGTCTCGCTCCCCGGAGGCTCCGAAGTCCTGTTGAAGATGGAAATGAATGGCGATCTGCTCGCGGCTCGCCCCGCCGACGGATTGTCCTTCACGCTCCTGCAGCCGCTCGAAGTCGCGATGAAGGACGGTGTGCCGGAAGGCCGCTTCCGCTTCGGCGCAGGAAAATGGCAGAGCATCCGCGACGGGGTGCTGGATCTGAGGATCAGCGCACTCTCCCCCCGTCTGGAAAACGGCATGCCGGTGGTGCATGCAGTCGCCTCCCTGAAAGTGAGCGGAAGATGAACCTGCCAGCACTCGATCCTTTGCTGCATCAGCCATTGCGGACCCAGATCGCCGCTTTCCTTTCCGGTCGCGGAGAATCCACCTTCTCGGAACTCAAACGCACGCTCAATGCGACAGACGGAAACCTGGACGCCCATCTCGGAAAGCTGATCGAGGCGGGTTATGTGGAGTCACGCAGGGAATCCGGCGTTGGGGAAAGATCACGCACCGTCTATGCCCTCACCGAAAGCGGGCGAACCGCGCTTTCCACCTATGTCTCGCGGCTTTCCGAAATCGTCGCCCTGAGCGGGGCCATCCCTATTGTCCAAACCAGCCTGAAAGGAAAATCATGAACAGGAAGTTGCTGATTGTTTCGATGCTTGCCTTGTCTGGGTGCGCCTCGATGGCGCCCACGCAGAAAATCGCGCGCCTGCCCGTAGTGGAACTCGGTCAGAAGGCACCTGCGGACGGCGAATACATCCTGCACATCGCGGCCGGAAAGCCGGCGAGTTTCAGGCTGATCGTGAAGGGGAATGCCCTGGAAAGGAATGGTGAAGCGGTGACGACCGTGGTGCCGAAACAGGATGTCTGGCTCTACAAGTACTGGGCGAGCCTGGACGGGAAACACTGGAAGCCCACGCGCGATCTCTTCAGGACTTCCGTCGGGGTGGGCATCGACCCGAAGGGAGGCCAGGTCACGGTCGGCTTCGACGAGAAGGGGCGCTAGATGAAACTGATCTCCTGCATGTTGCTCGCCCTGCTCGCCTCGGGATGCGGCACCGACTGGAAGCGCACTGCCTACGACGGAATCCAGGCGAGGGCACGTGCGCAGGGGCCGGCCGACCACCCCGCGCCTGACCGGGGCGATAAAAAGGATGCGCCGAGCTACGACCAGTATCAACAGCAGAGGAAGGATCTGCAGGAAGGAAAATGAACCGTCAGGACTGCTGACGCCTGAGGCTCGCGAATTCGACCGGCTCCCAACTGCGCATCGCGAGCATCAATCCATAGCCTCGCCTCCTGTCCAGAGGAGCGGACAGGCTTTCCTCGTGCAGATTCAGCATGCGCTGGCGCAGGATGCGCAGCTCTTCCAGAAGCCGGGATGCGGCCTGCTCGGTCAGCATGCCGAAAAGGAACTGGTGCGATTCGTCTTCCCGGGTGAAAGCGCACTTCAGGAAATCTTCCTGCCCTCCAGTCTGGAAATATTGCCGGATCGGCCCTCCCGGCAACCAGTCGAAATTCCTCGATATGTTGATGCGAATGCGGTTTCCAGGCAGGAGATCGAGGATGCGCAGCCTGTCCAGCCTGAGCAGAAAAAGGACGCATTCCTGCTCCGTGATGCGGTAGTGCGCGACGATTTCCCGCATCGTCCAGTTGTTGATCGCGCAGACCGCAACGACGAGCAGCCGCGGATCGGAAACCAGCTCCCTTTCCTGGCTCTCGGTCAGGGTATCGATCCTGTGCTGCGCGGCCACCGCTTCCCTGGAAAGCTCTGCGAGCGTATAGCCGAGCAGATGGCTGATCTCTTCCAGCCTTTCCACGGTGAGGCGCCCGGAAGTGAAAAGGCGCTTCACGCTGGTTTCGGAGATTCCGAGTTTTTCGGCCAGTTCGCGGTAAGTCATGCCCTGCGCCTTGAGCAGGCGCTTGACGGTCGCAATGAGCAGGGAAGTCTCGGTTCTCATGATTGGTATCCTTTTTCGATACTTTTTATTCTATTTTTCGCAACTTTTTCTGTCAAAGTATCGAATTAAGTATTTTCCTGCTACGGTATGCTCATCGCAACAGAACGGGGATCGCCATGAAAAATCTGACCGGTTTCGCAGCCATCTTGTGGATGATTTCGTCCAGCGCACTGGCGCAGGACGACCGGGCCATGGATGTGACTGCGTTGGGGAGAATGCTCCATGTCGGAGATCTGGTGTTCATAAGGGTCGATGCGTTTCCTTTCCGGAAAGTGGCCAGCGCTACGATGAGCTGGACGAACCATGTCGGAATCGTCGTGGATGCATCGGGCAGGGAACCCGGGATTGCGGAAAGCACCTTTCCATTTTCCCGTGAAACGACATTTTCCGATTTTGCAGGTCGTTCTGAAGGAGGTCGGATCGCCGTTTCGAGGATGAATCTCGATCAGGCTCAGGAAGAACGCCTGAAGCAGGCTGCCGCGAAGCGCTACGGAATCCATTACGACACCGGATTCGATCTTTATTCGCGCGGGCAGTTTTGCTCGCGATTCGTGCGCGAAATCATGTCTGATGCGACCTCGATCCGGTTGGGCGAAGTCGAAAGTTTCAGTGAGCTTCTCAACAGGAATCCCCATACCGATCTCGCATTTTGGAAGGCATGGTATTTCGGGTATATTCCATGGCAAAGGAAAACGGTCACGCCGGCAAGCCTGCTCGAAGACAGGAGACTGCAGAAGGTTTTCGACGGCCATGTTTTCGCTTCTCGCGCAAATCAAAGGGGGTAACATGAGAAACTTGGCCCGTTCCATCCTGAGGTTCGCATTCGGCCTCATTTTCCGCATACGAGTCCACGGCCTCCAGCAGGGGCTCGACACCAGCCGCCTGCTGGTCGTGGCCAACCACGAATCCTTCCTGGACGGCCTGCTTCTCGGCCTGTTCCTGCCATTCGAGCCGGTTTTCGTGGTGCACACCGGCGTCGCCCAGTCCTCCTACTTCCGCCTCATTCTCAGCCTCACGGATTATCTCGCAGTCGATCCGACCAGTCCGATGGCCATCAAGAAGATCATCAAGCTGATCGAGGGAGGAAGACCGGTCGTGATCTTTCCGGAAGGAAGAATCACGGTGACCGGTTCGCTGATGAAGGTGTATGAAGGCCCCGCCTTCGTCGCAGCGAAAACCGGCGCGACGATCTTGCCGGTGCGCCTAGATGGACCAGCGCGCTCGTTCTTCAGCCGCATTTCCGGAAAATTCCCGCGCAGGCTCTTTCCCCGCATGACCCTTTCCATGCTTCCGCCCGAAAAAATCGAAATGCCGGAGGGCGCAACCGCCAAGGAGCGCCGCCGCAAGGCTGGAGAAGCCATGCGCCGCCTGATGCAGCACATGCTGTTCGAATCGCAGCCGAAACAGACCCTGTTTTCAGGGCTGCTCGATGCCATCGAAATCTACGGGCGCAAGCGGCGCGTGGTGGAAGACATGAAGCAGATCGAATATTCCTACGGGGATCTTCTGAAAATGACGCTCGCCCTGGGACGCATCGCGAGCAAGGAAAGCGCGGAAGGGGAATGCGTCGGGCTCCTGATGCCCAACCTTGCCGCGACAGTCTGCATGATGATCGGGATCGGCGCGATGAATCGCGCGCCCGCCATGCTGAACTACAAGGCGGGCTCAGGCGGCATGCAGGATGCCTGTACCGCTGCGCGGATCAGGACCATTTTCGCTTCGCGCGCCTTCATCGAACAGGCAAAACTCCAGGAAGACGTCGCTGCGCTCCAGGGCGTCAGGATTCTCTACCTGGAAGACCTGCGGCCCAAGCTCGGTGTTCGCGACAAGCTCTGGATCTTTTTCGCCATGCTCCTGCCGAAAAGGGTGCAAAAGAGCCGCGACCCCGAAGGAATCGCGGTCGTTCTGTTCACTTCCGGCTCGGAAGGAAAGCCGAAAGGGGTGGTGCTCTCCCATCGCGCCCTGCTTTCCAACATCGCCCAGGTGAGAGCGATCATCGATTTTTCCGCCGAAGACAAGGTGCTCAACGCGCTCCCCATCTTCCATTCCTTCGGGCTGACCGGCGGCGCATTGTTGCCGCTCCTGACCGGGATGAAGCTGTTCCTTTATCCTTCCCCGCTGCACTACCGGGTGATTCCGGAAATCGCCTACGATCGCAATTGCAGTGTCATGTTCGGAACCAGCACCTTTCTCGCCAATTATGCGAAATTCGCGCATCCCTACGATTTCTTCCGGCTGCGCTATGTCGTGGCGGGCGCGGAAAAGCTTTCGGATTCGGTGCGATCCCTGTGGATCGAGAAATTCGGCATCCGCATCCTGGAAGGATATGGCGCGACAGAAACTGCGCCGGTGCTCGCCGTGAATACGCCGATGGCCTACCGCTCCGGGACGGTTGGGCAACTCCTGCCCGGCATCTCCCACAAGCTCGTGCCGGTGGCCGGGATCGAAAACGGGGGCGTTCTGCACGTGAGGGGGCCGAACGTGATGTCCGGATATTACCGTTACGACAAACCTGGAATCCTGCAGCCTCCTTCCTCAGAAGTGGGAGAGGGTTGGTACGAGACCGGGGACGTGGTGGCCATGGATGCAGACGGTTTCGTTTCCATTCTGGGCAGGGTCAAGCGCTTTGCGAAGGTGGCCGGAGAAATGGTCTCCCTCGAAGTCGTGGAGAAAATCGCAACCGGCGCATCGCCTGCCGCGATGCATGGCGCATCCACGCAGGCGGACGGCGCGCGCGGAGAAGCCATCGTGCTGTTCACGACCGATGCCGCCCTGACGCGAGAAGCCCTCGCGGCATCCGCAAAGGAGATGGGCATCCCAGAGATCGCCGTGCCGCGCAGGATAGAGCGTGTCGACGCCTTGCCGCTGCTCGGCACCGGGAAGACCGACTATGTGACGCTCAGGAAAATGGCGGAGGCGCTTTGATGGAACCGACCCAGGACAGGTCGCTGCTTTCGCCAGGCATGGCGGCAGTCCTTCTCGCGCAATTCCTTTCCGCGCTCGCCGACAATGCCATCCTCATCGCGGCCATCGCCATCGTCAAGGCGCAGGGCAAGGGAAGCCTGGTGCCGCTTTTGCAGGAATCCTTCGTCGTCCCCTTCGTCCTGCTCGCTCCTTTCGTCGGGCAATTCGCAGACCGCTTCCCCAAGGGAAGGGTGATGCTGATCGGGAACCTGCTGAAGCTTTCAGGCGCGCTCGGCATGGCGCTCGGGCTCGACCCGCTTTTCGCCTACAACCTGATCGGCGTCGGCGCAACCCTGTATTCTCCTGCGAAATACGGCATTCTCGCCCAGATGTTCGGGGCGGAAAAACTGGTGCGCGCCAACGGCATGATGGAAGGCTCGACCATCGTGGCGATCTTGCTCGGCGTGCTGCTGGGAGGATGGCTGTCCGATCATTCCCTGAACCGGGCATTCCTGGGCGTGATCCTGTGTTATGGCATCGCTGCGGTTGCAAACCTTTTGATCCCGCGCCTCCCGCCCGAGAATCCCGACGTGGTCTTCCATCCCATGACACTGATCAAACAGTTCGCCTCCTCGATCAGGCTGCTTTTCGGCAATCCTGATGCGCGCTTCAGTCTGATCGGCACCAGCGTTTTCTGGGGTAGCGGCACCACCCTGCGCCTGATGCTTTTCGCCTGGGTTCCGGTTGCGCTCCACATCACCGACAACCAGACGCCCGCCTATCTGATGGGGGCGGTCTCGATCGGAATCGTTTTCGGGGCTCTGATTGCGGGCATCTCCATCACGCTCGCCAACGCAAACCGCGCGTTGATCGGAGGTTTGCTGCTCGGCCCGGTCATCCTCCTGCTATCCCTGATCTCCGACCTGCGCCTTGCTGCGGTTGCCATGCTTCTCGTCGGCATCTGCGGCGGGTCTTTCGTGGTGCCGCTCAATGCGCTTCTCCAGGAGCGCGGCCATCGGAGCATCGGGGCGGGCAACGCGCTCGCAGTGCAGAACTTCGTCGAGAACATCGCCATGTTGCTATTCGTCGGCGCATACAGCCTGGCCGCCTCGGCGGGATTGGCGATCGACGCTTCGGTGGAAGGCTTCGGCTTCCTTCTCCTCGCATCCATGGGCGCCCTCGCCTGGCTCAGGATCGGGAGGCGGGAATAGCGCCCCACTTTCTGCGCACGCAAATGTTGTCAAACTGGATTGATGATGTTGACAACGTCATGAGACCAACTTCGACAGACATCAGAAATTTCATGCTCCGTCTTTGCATGAACGAAGGAGTGAATATTGCCGCCGAAGCAGCGCGTCATTTCGGAATTTCCAGACAGGCTGCGGCAAGGCACCTGCACATTCTCGAAAAGAGCTGTGCGGAATGTTCCCGCAAACAACCCCTTGCGGCCATTCCGCTTGCTCGACGTTCAGCGGCAGATTTCCGTGTCGAGCGACCGCATGGTGTTCTTGACCAAGGACAAAACTTCGATCAATCCCAACCTTGGTCAGAATT
>JABEVD010000193.1 GCA_013044025.1 Burkholderiales bacterium | reverse complement strand
GAGGAAATCGTGCTCGTCATCGAGGCCGACGGCTTGCTGGATGAGTTGCAACACCCCAATCCCGACAGATACCTCAATCAATCCATTCTCGTCGTGACGCTTGATGATTATGTTTATTTGGTGCCCAACGTCGAAGAATCAGACTACTATTTTTTGAAGACAGTAATTCCAAGCAGATCGGAAGCGTCGCGCCCCCTAGCTTCGCGTTCGTCATCAGATTGCACTTCCCACAGGCAGCAGAGGATTCCTGCATGCAATTCGGCTGGTCTTGGCCCTCTTCGCCCGAATCAAGGGCATTCGGCACAATGGCGGGCAAAGAATCGTTCTGCCATGAGCAGCCGGACTGCTGAAACGCAAAAATCCGCATCGCCTCCCGGTTTCAGATCCTGAAACGGTTGACCGCGACACGCATTTCATCGGCCAAACGCTCGAGCTGATCCGCAGCCTCGGCCGTGGCTGCGGAAGCAGCATGGTTTTTCGCCGTCAATTGCGAAATGTTTTCGATATGCCTGGAAATTTCATTGCTCGCGAAAGTCTGCTCGTTCAGCGCCTTCGAAATCTCCCCAACCGTGGTTGCGACCTGCTCGGATTCCTTGCTGATCTGGTTGATGGCCATGCCGGCCTGCTCGGAAAGCTCCACCCCGTGATTGACCTGGGCGACCATGTGCGCCATGTTTTCAACCGAGGTCCTGGCGGCATGCTGCATGGTTTCGATCATTGCCCCCACTTCCGAGGTGGAAGCGCTGGTCCTCTCCGCGAGCTTGCGCACTTCGTCCGCGACCACGGCAAATCCCCTTCCCGATTCCCCTGCCCTCGCCGCCTCGATGGCCGCATTCAGGGCGAGCAGGTTGGTCTGGTCGGCGATTTCCCGGATCACTCCAACGATGGAAGAAATCCTGGTGGACTGCTCCCCGAGATTCTCGATGGAAGTGGAGGTTTCCTTCACCACTTCCGCGATCCGCTTCATTTCCCTCGAACTCTGGTGAATGATCTCGCTGCCCTTCTCGGAAAGCTCCCCGGAATGCTGGGAAATCCGCATCGCCTCCTGGCTTCCTTCGGAAATATGGCCGATGCTGACGACGATCTGTCCGACGGTGGCCGCCATGGAAGAAGTGGCATCGCTCTGGTGGGATGATCCGGTCGCAACCTGATGCGAAGAACTGGAAAGGAAATGGGAAGATTCTGCCAACTGCTCGATCCCGTCGTGAATCTGACGGAATGATTGCTGAAGGCTGGTCATGAGCTCGTTGAAGGCACGGCTCGTCATGCCGATTTCATCCCCGGAGCGCACTTCCACGCGTCTGGTGAAATCCCCGGTCTGGACGATCTCGTGAATGGTGGTCTGCATCCTGCCCGCCGGCGCGGAAACCAGCCTGGAGAGAATGATGCGGATCAGCATCCAGAGCACGACCTGAACTGCAACCAGGACGATGGCAGAAGTCCAGGCAAGCCGGCTCAGCTTGGCCTCGTCGGAGGAAATGTCCAGATCGATGACCGATGCGCCATTGTGATAGCCAACCGGAACGTTGTGGCACAGCAGGCAATCCGTCCCCCTGAAATTGTGGCTTTCCGTATAAGGGACGATCCCGTGGAGGATGTTGCCCTGAATTTCGAATCTTTCCTTGCCGTCCTGCAGGGAAGACCGCTCATCGTCTGCGGCCGGCTGCTCTTCAGGCAGCCCCATTCCGAACTGTTTTTGAACCAGCTGGTTGCGGATCAGCCTCAGGGATCTGATGTTCTTGCTCGAACCCATTTTCCTGATGAAAAGCTTGCGCTGCGTCACATCGCTGATGATGCCGTTGATCATCAGCATGTTGGCTCCGTTGATCACGCCGTCGGCCAATGCCTCGATCTTGTCCTGCTCTCCCAGACGCATGGATCTCTTTTCGAGATTGTAAAAGGACACGGCAACCACAATCCCCACAAGGAGAAGAATGGCTTGAACAGCCCACTCGATCTTGAATGCAACGGTGTTGAATTTCATCCGGCCACCCTGAAATTGGAATGAAAGAAGGTCATGAATCGACCCGCAAGCACGATTATCGACGACAAGGCGGTTTTGTCAAATGTATTCATTACATCCATATTATCCCTTATACTGTTTCCAGGAGGAGAATTTCATGGCTTACATCTCGACCGGGGAAGCAGCGCGCATGCTCGGAGTCGGCCTGAATACAGTCAAGCGCTGGATCAGCAACGGGGCATTGCGGGGAGTCTGCACGCCGGGCGGGCACTGGCGCATTGCGAGGGAAGATCTCCACGAATTCATGCGCTCCAGTGGCATGCATCCGAAGACGAAGAAAATGCCCGGTCGAGTGCTGGTGATCGACGACGAACCTTCGGTCTGCGCCCTGCACAAGGCCATCCTGGAACACGCCGATTTCCCGACCGAAGTGCAGTGCGTCGACGACGGATATACCGGGCTGATCCGGATCGGCACCTGGCGTCCGGATGTGCTGATCCTGGACATCATCATGCCCGGCATCAATGGCCTGGAAGTGCTGCGCCGCATCCGCGCCGATCGCGATCTGGACGGCATGGCCATCATCGTGGTGACGGCGACCTTCGATCAAGCCGAAGTGGCGAAGACTTTGCAGGCCTCCGGCGTGGTGGCGATCCTGCCGAAACCCCTGGAGCCACAGAGATTGCTGGATATCGTTGGCACCTGCCTCGCGCTGAAGGATGAAGGGGCGCATGGCTAGCTTTCGCGCAACGACTGCTCGGGGAATCCGGACGAGCGCCACATCGTCAGAATGAAACCTCGCTGGCCGAGGAAAAGATGTCTCCCATGGTGTCCGCGATGCGGACGAATGCGTCCAGAACCGCCGGGTCGAAATGGGAAGGAAGGGTTCTGCCGTCCCCATTGAAGATGATGTCGACGGACTTCGCATGGTCGAAGGCGGGCTTGTAGGGACGACTGCTGCGCAGGGCATCGTAGACGTCCGCGATCTGCATGATGCGCGCGGAAAGGGGAATCCCCTCCCCCTTCAGACCATTCGGATATCCGCTTCCATCCCACCTTTCATGGTGACAGAGCGCGATTTCCTGCCCCATGTTCAGGTACGGAGAGGATTTGTTCTCCAGGATCCTCGCGCCGATGGCCGAATGCCCTTTCATGACCGTCCATTCGTCCTCGTTGAATCTTTCCCTTTTCAGAAGGATCTGATCTGGAATGCCGATCTTTCCGATGTCGTGCATCGGACTGGCGTAATAGATGCTGTCGCAGAATTCGCCGTCCATTCCCAATTGCCTGGCGAGTTCATGGCTGTAGTTGCTGATCCTTTTCACATGCCCGCCGGTTTCGTCGTCGCGAAACTCTGCAGCGCAGATCAGGGTGAAAATCGATTCCAGAAACGATTCGCGCAGCGCCCTGGTGCGCTCCTGCACCCTGGCTTCCAGCGTCTGATTGTGGCATTCCAGAAGCTCGTTGAATTCCTTCAGCTTCAGAAGATTGCGCACGCGCATCCGCAAATCGGTCTGATCGATGGGTTTGGTCAGATATTCTTCGGCCCCTGCCTGCAGCGCCTGCAGCCTGGATGTGCGGTCTTCCAGGGCAGTGACCAGAATGATCGGGATCGTCCGGGTTTCGGCGGCCATTTTCAGCCTCTGCACCACTTCGAACCCGGTCATGCCAGGCATCATGAGATCCAGAAGTATCAGATGAGGTCGAAATTCACGGACAAATTCCAGGGCCTGTTCCCCGCTTTGGGCCAATGCGGTTTCCAGTCCGTCCTGCTGGAGAAGGGCTTCCAGAAGGCTTCTCGTGGCAGGATCGTCGTCCACCACAAGAACCCGGCTCCTGAAGCCTTCCGGCCATGTTTCGTTCATCATCGACTTCCTTTCGGCGGCGGGACCGCGCGAATCCATGTTCTTCATGGCGCCATTCAACCCGACCAGAGGCTGCTCGACGAATCGGGTCGCCCTGGTTTCGGTCCAAAAATCCCCATCCGGGAAGTCCCCCGGGTCCGGAAATTTTGTTCAAATGCTAGACAAAACCATCCAAACTGTCAATTATCTTCATATCATCCAGACAGGCTATCTCCTGAATGGGCTGTACGAATAGCGGAAGTGATGGCAATATGGACCAAACCAGCGGGAGGGAACATGTTCAGATCCATACTTGACCTGCAGCAACAAGCCAGCATATTCGAGGCGGTCGTCGGGCTCTCCCGGGAACTGGTCGATGACGTGGTGCTGAAGAAAATCGGCGAACTGGCGATGCAGGTCACCGGCGCACGTTACGCCATGGTCTCCTATGTCGAGGACGGTGAAAAGCAGTTCATCGCCCTGGGAATCGATGGCCCGGAGCTGGAACAGCTCAAACATCATCCGCCGCAAGGTCTGGGCCTGCTCGGCCTGCTCTGGAAGGACCGGCAAGTGGTTCGCTCGGAGCGTATCTCCTCCCATCCCAAATCGATCGGCTTCCCGCAAGGGCATCCGCCGATGGTTTCCTTCCTCGGCGCACCCATCGAATTCGCTGGACAGATGATCGGTGCGCTGTATCTCACGGACAAGGAAGGCGGCCAGCCATTCAGCGAAGACGACGAGGCGATCGTGCGCTTGCTGGCTTCGAGCTGCGCCGTCGCCCTGTCCAATGCGCAGCAGTTCGGGCGCCTGCAGGAAGCCAATGCGGAGCTGGAAAACCGGGTGGCCGCTCGCACGATCGAGCTCAACAACGCCAATCGCCTGCTGCGCAGCCATGCCATCGAACTGGAATTGATGAACGATGAATTGCGCCATGCGAGCGAAGCGAAAAACCAGTTTCTGGCCAACACCAGCCACGAACTGCGCACGCCGCTGAATGCCATCATCGGCTTCTCGGACCTGCTCCTGGTGCAGGCAAAGGAAATGCCGGTCAAATACAGGGAATACATCGAACACATCAATGTCAGCGGAAGGCGCCTGCTGGATCTGATCAACAGCCTGCTGGACCTGTCGAAAATCGAGGCCGGCATGCTGGAAATTCATCATGAACCGGCGATCCCGGGCACCGTGCTCAAATTCACGATCAATCATCTCATGCCGCTTCTGGGCAGGAAGAATCTGGAAATCCGCGTCGTCACGCCCGAGAAGGACGTGACGGCCTATCTCGATTCCGGCAAGCTGCAGCAGGTATGGGTCAATCTGGTCGGAAACGCGATCAAGTTCACCCCGGAAGGCGGGAACATCGAGGTGGGCTTCGCCATTCGCGGCGCAGATTCCTACGCCACGCTGGAAGGCTGGGTGCGAGACAGCGGGATCGGCATCCAGCCGGAAGACATCGAGCGCATTTTCCAGCCTTTCGTCCAGGCAGAAGGCGGATTGACGCGCGAATTCGGAGGCACCGGGCTCGGACTCACCCTGGTGCGCCGCCTGCTGGAAATCCAGGGCGGATCCATCGAAGTGGAAAGCACGCCGGACGTGGGCAGCCTGTTCACTTTCAAGCTGCCCGTGCGGCTCGTATCCGGCGCAGGACCCGCGACGGGGGATGCGGGCAACCGGGAATCGGAATCGCGCATGCCGATGGAAGTGGTCGAAATCGAGGAAGATGCGCCCGACCTGACCGAAATGCCGGTCATCCTGATCATCGACGGCAACAAGACGCGCGCCGCCGCCGTATCCGCCATGCTGAGGGAAGAAGGATACAACGGCGAAATGAGCGATCTGGCACAGGTCGAGCAGATGGCCGAAATGAAATTCCCGTTCCTGATCATGGTCGGCATTCCGGAGAATCCGGTGGACATCTACCGGCAACTGCACCTGCTGCGCTCCCGCAAGGCCACGCGTCACATCCCGATCGTGTTGCTGGGCGGAGAGGACGAATCGCCCAGTTTCTCGCTTGGCACGGTCGACACCATGGACAAGCATGTATCCAGGAACGATCTCGTCGATCTGATCAGCCGTCACGGACGCCAGAGCCGCCATGTACCGACCATGACGGTGCTGGTGATCGACGATGAAGCCAGCGTGCGCGAATACATCAAGGAATGCCTGCGCGGCCAGGGCTACCGACTGCTGCTCGCCGCCAATGGGCAAGACGGAATCCAGGCGGCCATCGAGCACGATCCGGATCTCATCATCCTGGACCTGATGATGCCCGGCATCAGCGGCTTCGAAGTGGTCGAGGAACTGAAGCGCCACCCCACCGCCTGCGACATTCCCGTGGTCATCTTCTCCGCAAAGGATCTCACCCGCGAGGAAGTGATGCGGCTCGGACAGGAAGTGGAAAAAGTGCTGACCAAGGGGAGCACCAGCCACGCCGACCTGCTGCGGGAACTGAGGTCCATGGAACTGCTTTATCCGGTGCAGGCGAGACTGATGGACAGCGCATTGCGCTGCTACAATTTGCGCTACAAGCAATTGCGCCTCGCCCAGGAATGCAACCGGGCGGAGCGTTACGGGCAAACCTTCTCCCTGGTCGGCTGGCAGATGGACGGTTATGAAGAATATGTCGCAAAGCATGGGCAGCGCTGGGGAATGGCCGCACTCAAGGAAGTCGTCGAGATCGTCAATGCGGTCACCCGTCAGGGGGATGTGCTGATTCGCACCAAGGAATCCTCGTTCATGCTGATACTGCCCGGCACCACGCTGTCGGTGGCGGACAGGGTTGCGGAAAAGCTGCGGGTGCGAATCCGCCTCCACAAATTTCCCCTCCCCGGCGGGGTCTTCGGAAGTTTCACCGCATCCTTTGCCTGCGTCCAGTTCGGGATCAACGAATTCAAATGCGACGAACTGGTGACGCAACTCAACCAGCGCATCGAAAAAGCCGCAAGCTCGGGCGGGGATTGCTGCAACTGTCAGGGCGATTTCGAATCATGAGCAGAATTCTGGTGGTCGACGACCATGAACTGAATCTGCAGTTGACCTGCATCACGCTGGAAATGGTCGGGCACGAAATGCTCGTCGCCTCGAACGGTCAGGAGGCGATCGAGATCTGCGAAAAGGAGCCTCCGGATCTGGTGCTGATGGACTTGCGGATGCCGGTGATGGACGGCGAGAATGCCATGCAGCATCTCAAGTCGAACGAACGGACCAGGCACATTCCCGTCGTGGCCTTGACGGCCAGCGCAATGAAAGGAAAGCGCGAACAGCTCCTCGCCAGCGGCTTCGACGGCTACATCGACAAGCCCATCGACGTGAACACTTTCGCCGTCACGGTAGCCGGATTCCTCAAGGCGGAACCGGATGGCGCCTGAGGGGAAAATGTCTTCCGCGGATGATTCCTTAACAGGGTGTTGAAATTCGATTGCGGTTCCCACTATCTGGGAGATGATCGATCCAGGCTAAAAACGACGCCAGTTGCGCCGCTGACAACACGCGCAGCCTCGGCTTGATGATTGCGGCAAGTCGACATCCTCGAAAGGACTTGCGATCTCTCTGGACACCCTTCCCCGCTTTCTTGCGTGGCTGTAGGCAGCGCGCATTTCGCGGAGAATCATTTGAGCAAGCCTTGGAGAACGGCCTTCGATGTCGGATATGAATTTCTGGGCATCCTCATAGGTCAGCCTCGCAGCAGAATTCCTGGCAATGACGGGAATGTCCTTTTCCATCATTCGCCTGACTTCGCCGAATCGCTTTCTCTTCGGCTCGATCCATTCGACGAGATAATCCTCGACCAACTGTCCGACCGTGTACCCGAGCTTCCCTTCCCCTTCCCTCCCGAGCTTTTCGTCAGCCCTGGCCTTTTTCAGCCCTTCGGACAGATCAACCTGCCGAGGGCGATTTGCTTCAGCGATCCTGTAACACGATCCCTGTATCTGAACGTCCAGGTCCGGATCGGTTAAAATGTCCTTTTTGTGGGAACTTACGGTGACATCGGTCAACGGGCTGACACTGGAAGATTTCGACATGATGCATTCCCCGATGCATGATCAGCCTGTGCAAATGTCACACCAAAAGCTGCACTTTTCCAATGGCAGGTCGCGGATGAAAATGGAATCCATCGGAAAAGAACCGACATCAACAATATCACGCAACGATATGATTTAAAGCATGGATAACACAAACAACACCAAGACTGGCATGGATTCGACAAGTATCGACACTTCCAGGCACACCCCGATGATGCAGCAGTATTTTCGCATCAAGGCGCAATATCCTGACCTGTTGCTCTTCTACAGGATGGGCGACTTCTACGAGCTTTTTCACGAGGATGCGGAAAAGGCTGCGAAGCTGCTCGACATCACCCTCACCAGACGGGGATCCTCGGGTGGCGAGCCGATCAAAATGGCGGGTGTGCCCTACCATGCGGCAGAGCAATATCTCGCGAGACTGGTGAAAATGGGCGAATCGGTCGCGATCTGCGAGCAGATCGGCGACCCTGCTGCCAGCCGGGGTCCTGTCGAGCGCAAGGTGGTGAGGATCATCACCCCGGGAACGCTCACCGATTCCGCCCTCATGGAAGAGAACCGCGACAGCCTGCTGCTCGCAGTCCATCCCGGAAAAAAGCTCGGACTCTCCTGGCTCAACCTTGCTGCAGGCGATTTCGCGGTTTTCGAAACCGATCCCGCCAATCTGCAAGGCGAGATCGAGCGCCTCAAGCCCTCCGAAATCCTGATCCCGGAAGAAATGAATTTCCCCGATTCCAGGCTTTGCGTGAAGAAACTTCCCGCCTGGCATTTCGACCCTGAAACCGCTTCGAAATCGCTCTCCAGACAGTTCGGGACGAGAGACCTTTCCGGATTCGGCTGCGATGGCCTCGCCTCTTCCATCCAGGCGGCAGGCGCCCTCCTCGAATATGCGAGGCTCACCCAGGGATGCGACCTCTCCCACATCCGGGGAATCCGCGTCGAGCATGACGATGCCTATCTCAGGATGGATGCCGCGACCAGAAGAAATCTCGAGATCACCGAAACACTGCGCGGCGAACCCTCCCCCACGCTCCATTCCCTGATGGACACCTGTGCCACCAACATGGGCAGCCGCCTGCTGCGGCACTGGCTGCATCATCCTCTGAAAAACCGGGTCGAAATCGGGAATCGGCTGGCCGCGGTTTCCGAACTGCTGGAAAGATATCGCGATGTGGAAAGCGCTCTGAAGGGCTGCGTCGACATCGAGCGCATCGCGACCCGCATCGCGCTCGCGAGCGCAAGGCCGCGCGACCTTTCCGGATTGCGCGACAGCCTCTCCCTTTTGCCGAAATTGCAGGAAAAGCTGGAAGGGTGCGAATCTGCAAGGATCGGATCCCTCCTCGAAGCGTTTTTCGTGCCGGATGAAATCACATCCCTGCTCGGATCCGCCATTCTCGACGAACCGGCCTCGGTGCTTCGCGAAGGGGGCGTGATCCGCGACGGATACGATGCCGAACTCGACGAGCTTCGCGCCATCCAGGTGAACTGCGACCAGTTTCTCGTCGCGCTCGAAGCGAAGGAGCGGGAGCGAAGCGGAATTGCCAATCTCAAGGTGGAATACAACCGGGTCCACGGATTCTACATCGAGGTTTCCGCCTTGCAGTCGGCCAATGTTCCTGACGATTACCGGCGCCGCCAGACCCTCAAGAATGCGGAAAGATACATCACCCCGGAATTGAAAACCTTCGAGGACAAGGTATTGTCAGCAAAGGACAAGGCGCTCGCGCGGGAGAAACTGCTCTACGAGGATCTCGTCGGAAAGCTCGCCCCCATGGTGCCCGATCTGCAGAAAATCGCCAGGGCAGTGGCGGAGATCGATCTGCTATCCTCTTTCGCAGAACGCGCGCAAACCCTTGGCTATGTCCAGCCCGAGTTTTCGGACGAAGCCGGAATCAGGGTCGAGGGCGGAAGGCACCCGGTGGTCGAGAACCAGGTCGAGCATTTCATCGAAAATGACGTTCTGCTCGACGATTCCCGGAAAATGCTCCTCATCACCGGCCCCAACATGGGCGGAAAATCCACCTACATGAGGCAGGTCGCGCTGATCGCCCTGCTTGCCCATTCCGGATCCTTCGTTCCTGCCAGAAGCGCCGGAATCGGCATCCTAGACCGGATCTTCACCCGCATCGGGGCATCGGACGACATCGCGGGCGGCCGCTCCACCTTCATGGTGGAAATGACCGAAGCCGCCAACATCCTCAACAATGCGAGCCCATCGAGCCTCGTGCTGATGGACGAAATCGGGCGCGGCACATCCACCTTCGACGGACTTGCGCTTGCCTGGGCGATCGCGCGGCACCTGCTGGAAAAAAACCGGTCTCTTGCGCTGTTCGCCACCCATTATTTCGAACTCACCCAGCTTTCCCAGGAATTTCCACAGGTAGCCAACGTGCATCTTTCCGCGGTCGAGCATCAGCACGAGATCGTTTTTCTGCACAGCGTATCGGAAGGACCTGCGAGCCAGAGTTACGGGCTGCAGGTGGCTGCCCTCGCCGGAATTCCCGGCGCAGTGATCCGTTCTGCGAAAAAACGCCTGCTGAAGCTGGAAAACCAGGCGGCAAGGGAGCAGGCTGCTAGCCTTCAGGGAGATCTTTTCTACGAGATGGAGGCACCCGAGCCCGAGCCTCATCCTGCCGTTCTTCTGCTCGAAAAGACGGATCCGGACGATCTCACTCCGCGCGAAGCGCTGGATCTTCTCTACAGGCTGAAAAAACTATAGGATCATTTCCTTCCGGATTCCCCTGCTGACGAAGCGCCTCTTGAGAAGCTGGAGCGCTTCGATCTGGATCTGCCGGATCCGCTCGCGGGTGAGGCTCATGGTTTTGGCAAGCTCCTCCAGGGTCATGGGTTCATGCCCGTTGAAGCCGAAGCGCTTCTCGATCACCGATTTCTGCCGATCGGCCAGTTCTTCGACCCATTCCACGACGATCTTCTGCATCTGGTATTCTTCAAGAAGGATGTCCGGGGGTGGATTCTGGTCGTCCTGGATCGATTCCCCGATGGTGAGCATCGGATCGATGTCGAGCGGAGCGTCGAGGGAAACCATTCTTTCGTTCTGCCGCAAAGCCCACCTCACTTCGTCTGCCGGAATGTCGAGCTTGGTGGCGATATTGTCCGCATTCCTTTCGATTTCCCCTTCGTGCTCCATGACCCGCATTACCCTGAGGATGGAGTTGAGTTCCTTGACGACATGAACCGGAAGGCGGATCGTCCTAGACTGGTTCATGATGGCGCGCTCGATGTTCTGGCGAATCCACCAGGTCGCATAGGTGGAAAAGCGGAATCCCAGTTCAGGATCGAATTTTTCCAGCGCGTGCATCAGGCCGAGATTTCCTTCCTCGATGAGATCGAGCAGCATCACGCCACGATTCGCATAGCGCTTCGCGATGTTCACCACCAGCCTCAGGTTGTGCTCGATCATCTTCTGCCTTGCCTGAAAATTGCCCTGCTTCACCTGCCTGGCAAGAAGCTGCTCCTGTTCCGCGGTCAGAAGCGCCTTGCGGCCGATCTCGTTGAAATAAATCTGGGTGACGTCGTGAATGCCTTCCTCGACGTAATG
>JABEVD010000032.1 GCA_013044025.1 Burkholderiales bacterium | reverse complement strand
GGAATGGACCGATCGCTGTGGATACTCGACACGATCGTGACCATGGCGCCGCTCCTGGGTCTGCTCGGCACCATCCTCGGCATGTTCAATGCGTTCCAGATTCTCGGGGATCCGGGGAATGCTCCGACCAAAGTGACCGGCGGGGTGGCCGAGGCGCTGCTCGCCACCGCGTCCGGCCTTTTCATCGCAATCCTTGGGCTGTTCGCCTTCAACGCGCTCAACAACCGGGTGAGGGTGATCATGCATCAACTGGATACGCTCAAGGTGATGCTGGTGAACCGCATGTATCCGCATTATGCCGCCGAGCCGGTCAAGGCGGGACTGAAATCGAGGGCGGCCTAGAATGAAATACTTCGAGGTCAGGAAGGCGAGGATCGAGATCATTCCGATGATCGACATCATGTTCTTCCTTCTGGTTTTCTTCATCATGATCACGCTGCACATGATCCCCTCCTCGGGGGTCACGTCGAGCCTTGCGAAAAGCTCGACGGCGACGCAGCTCAATCAGCCGAAAATGGTGGTGACCGTGGATGCCGCGGGAACCATCCAGGTGGACGGCGCGAAAATCGCATTGGAAGCGCTGACCGCGATGCTGAAGGCAAAGGGGACAAACACCATCGTGACGAGTGCAGGATCGAAGGATACTTCCCTGCAGAACCTCATGAAGGTGATGGATGCATGTCGGCAGGCCGGCGTTTCCCAGATCGGCCTGGCCGCGCAAAAGCAATAGGATATGGAAATTTCATTGTCCAGGGCGGCGCTTTTTGCGCTCGCCATCGAAATCTCGATCGCAGCGGCGATGATTGCGGTCATGGATAGGAAGCCGGAAAAGCCTCGCGAACCCACCCCTGTGGTGATGTTGAGCTTCCCGACTCCTCCGGAGCCAAAGCCTGCAGAGCCGCCGAAGAAAGTGGATCCGCCGAAAAAGGTGGAGAAGCCTCAACCGAAACAGGTTCACCGCGAACAGCCGAAGCCGGTGGAGAAGCAGGAGCCCAAGGTCGAGGAAACCACGCCGGATCCGAAACCGGTGGCCGATCCGATTCCATCCGCGCCGCCTGCGCCGCCGAAACCGCAAAGCAGTCCGCCAGCCCCGGAAGTGCCGCCGTCATTCCTCGGCGAAGTGCGCGCTTCGGTGCAGTCGGTGGTGAGGACGCCTTATGCTGCGAAGATCGCGCATCTCACGGGTAGGACGGAAGTGGCCTTCACCTACCGCGACAGGCAGGTGAGCAATCCTTCCGTGGTGGTCTCGAGCAACTACAGGATGCTGGACGAAGCGGCCATCGAAGCGGTGAATGCTGCGAATTATCCCGCTCCGCCGAAGGAATTCGCGGGGAAAACGCTACGCTTCACGGTCTGGGTGCGCTTTTACCAGTCCGATACGGAATGATCCGGAGCAATGTATTGGTCGCAGCAGGTTCGCCTGCAGGCGGCCATCAGGCCGGATGCCCGAAAAATCGCACCTCGAAGCTTTTTCCTTCAGCAAGTTCGGAAAGATAGACTTCCCCGCCGTGCAGGTGGGCTAGCTCCCTGACGATGGAAAGCCCGAGACCGCAACCTTCTTCCTGGCTGCCGAGTATGCGGTGGAAGCGCTCGAAGATGTGTTCCTTCTCGGATTCCGGGATGGGTGGACCGTTATCTTCGACTGAAATGCCGCTGATTCCGTTCAGGACGAACACCCTGACCGTCACCTTGCCGCCTTCCTGGGTATAGCGAAGCGCATTGTCGACGAGATTGTTGAGCATTTCCTGGAGCAGGAAGTCGGATCCTTCGATGGATGGGTTCGAAGAGGAAGGCTCGAAACCGAAATCGATGTGCTTTCTGAGCGCGGCAGGGACCCATCTGCCGGCGAGTTCGCTTGCGAGCGTATTCAGATCGATGCGCCTGAATTCCATGCTCCGGTTCCAGCCGGGCTCGGCGCGCGCGAGCGAAAGAAGCTGGTTTACCAGATGGATGCTTCTTTCGCTGCTCGTCCTGAGCTGGTTCAGCGAGTGGCGAATTTCACCCGGGTCGTTCTGTCTCAGGGCGTATTCTGTCTGCGTCTTGAGGCCTGCAAGGGGCGTGCGAAGCTGGTGGGCAGCGTCGGCGACGAAGCGGTTCTGGGCTGAAATCGCATTTTCCAGGCGGGAAAGCAGGTCGTTGATGGCATGAATCAGCGATCCGACTTCCTTCGGAACGTCGTCCTCGGATAGCGGGCTCAAATCGCGGAAGGAGCGGCTCTGCACTTCGGACTCCAGTCTGCGCAAGGAGGAAAGCCCCTTGGTGATGCCGATCCAGATGATGGCTACGGCGATTCCGGTGAGCAGCATCTGGGGAAGGATGACTCCTGCGAGAATTTCCTTGGCCAATACCTTGCGCTTCACCAGCGTTTCGGCCACCTGAACGAGAATCCAGTCCCGGCTGTTTCCAGGGACATGCAGGTAAAGCGAGGAAATCCTGACATGATTTCCTTCTATTCTGTCGTTGTGATAGTAGGGCCGGTTGTAGTAAACCCTGTCACCCGGAGGGGGTGAAATCGAGCCGAAACCCGAGATCAGGCCATGAAGGTGGGTGCTCACCTTGTAATAGACCTTGTCGTAAGGGTCGATCTGGAGCATCCTGAGCGCATAATCCGGAAGGTCGAGTCTCACCCTGCCATGGTCTATCCTCACCTGTTCGGAAAGGGTGAGCGTGGAATCGAAAAGGGAGCGGTCGTGCGCGAGGTCTGCGAAGCGGACTGCGATGAAGTAGGCGACCACTCCTCCTGCGATCCACAGGCAGACGATGGGGATGAGCAGCCAGAGCATCAACTGCCGGTGAAGCGAGGTGGGCTTCATTGCTCCTTTTCGAGCAGGTAGCCGAGTCCCCGGATGGTGCGGATCTGGATTCCGGCAGGTTCGAGCTTCTTCCTCAGCCTGTGCACATACACCTCGATCGCATTGTGGCCGATCCCCTCCTCCCAGTTGCTCAGTTTGTCGACGAGCTGGTCTTTGCCGACCACCTGCCCTGCCTTCATCATCAGGATTTCTAGGACCCCCAGTTCACGGGCGGAAAGATCCAGCGGCTGGTCGTTCATGTAGGCGCGCCTGCCCGCGAAATTGAGGGTGAGCGGGCCATGGCGCATGACATTGCTGTGCGCGCCCTGCCCTCTCCGCACCAGCGCACGGACGCGCGCTTCCAGTTCGGAAAGATCGAAAGGCTTGGTGAGATAATCGTCTGCGCCGAAATCCAGGCCGGAGACGCGATCCTCGATGGAGTCCCGTGCGGTGAGGATGAGCACAGGGGTGGCCTTGTCGCGGAATCTCAACCTTCTCAGCACTTCGAGGCCATCCAGTTTGGGCAGTCCTAGATCCAGGATGAGCAGATCGTAATTCTGCACGGAAAGGGCGTGATCCGCTTCCTGGCCGTTGCTCGCTGTGTCGACGACATAACCGGATTGCACGAGGGATCTCGTCAGCCCGTCCCTCAGGACCATGTCGTCCTCTGCAAGCATCAATCTCATGTTTCCTCCAGATTATTCATGGATTTTATGGCCTCGGAAGGCTTCTAGCAAGATCGCGATGTAAGGACCGAGTAAAGGACTCTATGATATCCTTCGGGCTCGCATCCCCGGCGTGCCGCGGGACCTTCAGCATATGGGAATACCGAAATGTCAAACAATCTGACCAGAACCGGCTGGCTGATATCGGTTGCAATGGCAGCCATCCTTGGATTTCTGGCCGGAACCGCGAACGCGGAAGTGGCAGGCTCTTTCCGCCCCACCAAGCAGCAGTGGCTCAATCTGCAGGCGGATCCGGTCAGGAAAATGAGCTTCCGCACCGAGATCAGAACCGAAGGGAGCATCGCCTACAATGACGATGCGGTCACCCAGGTTTTTTCTCCCTATACCGGGAGGGTGACCAGGATACTGGTCGAGCCGGGCGCGGCAGTGAAGAAGGGGCAGCCCCTGGCGGCGATTGCAGCAGGCGAATCCGTCCAGGCGCAGAGCGATCTGCAGGCAGCTCTCGCGCAGCAAGCCCTTGCCGAAGCAAACGAAAAACGCCAGCATGCCCTTTTTCTTTCCAGATCGGGCGCGCTGAAGGACTGGCAGCAAAGCCGTTCCGATCTTGCGGTTGCAACGGCCAATCTCAAGGCGGTACGGGAGAGGCTCATGATCCTCGGCAAGAGCGCAAGTGAAATCGACGCGATGGAAAAAGGCGCAAATCTCGCGGCGAATCCGGATGCGCTGGTCCGCTCCCCGATCTCGGGAACGGTGATCAAGCGCCAGATCGGGCCGGGTCAGAATGTGGGAAGCGTGGCGAGCGGATCGGCCACCGCCCTGTTCACCGTGGGCGACCTGTCGAAGGTCTGGCTGGTCGCCAATGTTCGTGAGGTGGATGCGGGCAAGGTCGAAGTGGGCGAGCCGGTCGAAGTGAAAGTGCTCGCTTTTCCGGACCGGATATTCAGGGCGAAAATTTCCTGGGTCGCCCCTGCTGTGGATCCTTCCACGCGCAGGCTTCCCGTCAGGGCGGTGATGGAGAATCCGGAAGGAAAGCTGAAGGCTGAAATGTTCGCAAGCTTCAGCATCCTGGTCGGAAAGGAAAGCGAGTCGCCGGGGGTTCCTCAAAGCGCCATCGTCTACGAAGGTGAAAATGCCCGGGTCTACGTGGTGAATCCGGACGGAAGCATCTCGATCCGGAAAGTAGAGCTGGGACGAACCAGGCATCAGGATGGAATGGTCGAAATCCTGTCCGGACTCGAAGGCGGGGAGAAAATCGTCACAAGCGGCACGCTTTTCATCGATCGGGCGATCACGCTGGGAATGAACCAGAAGCCATGAATGCGATCGTAAAGTTTGCGCTCACGCAGCGCGTCCTGGTGGTGGCGCTTTTCGCGCTCATGCTCGTCACCGGCGTCATCGCCTTCATCAAGCTCAACATCGAGGCCTATCCGGACCCGGTTCCGCCTTCTGTCGACATCATCACCCAGAGCAGCGGGCAATCCGCCGAAGAGATCGAGCGCTACATCACCATTCCGATCGAAGTGCAGATGTCTGGCATTCCCAATGTGACCAGCGTTCGCACCATTTCGCTTTTCGGGCTTTCCGATGTGAAGGTGAGCTTCACATACGACTTCACCTATGAGCAGGCGCAGCAATGGGTGATCAACCGCCTCTCCCAGCTCCCCCCCCTGCCCAACGGGGTTCAGCCCGGGATTTCCCCGACGAGCCCGATCGGAGAAATCTACCGGTATCGGGTGGTGGGGCCGCCAGGATACTCGGTGACCGACCTGAAAACCATCGAGGACTGGATCCTGGAGAGGAAATTCAAGGCCATTCCCGGCGTCATCGACGTGAACGGATGGGGCGGAAAGACCAAGGCCTATGAAGTCACCATTGATCAGAAAAGTCTGATGAATCATGGGCTCACCCTTCCCCAGGTGCTGCAGGCGATCGGCAACAGCAACATCAACGTGGGCGGTCAGACCGTGAATTTCGGGCCTCAGGCGGCAGTGGTGCGGGGCATCGGCCTCATCCATTCCATGGACACCCTGAGAAACACCATGCTCACTTCGAACAAGGGGACGCCGGTATTCCTGAGCGATGTGGCAAAAGTCACGGTGGGACATCTTCCCAGGCTCGGCATTGCCGGAATCGACAGCGAAGACGACATCGTGCAGGGAATCGTCCTGATGCGACGCGGCGCCCAGAGCATGCCGACCATCGAGAAGGTCGAGGCCGAAGTGAAGCACATCAATTCCTCGAATCTCCTGCCTCCGGGTGTGAAGATCGAGCGGATCTACGACCGGAAAGGGCTGATCGAGGTCACGACCCACACCGTCCTGCACAACATGCTTTCGGGCGTGATCCTGATCTTCGTGTTGCAATGGGTCTTTCTCGGCAACCTGAGGAGCGCGGTCATCGTGGCCGCCACCATTCCTTTCGCGCTGTCCTTTGCGGTGGCGCTGATGGTGCTGATGGGAGAGTCGGCCAATCTGCTTTCCATGGGCGCGATCGATTTCGGCCTCGTCGTGGATGCTTCGGTGATCATGGTCGAAAACATCTTCAGGCATCTTGCGGAAAGCTGGGCGCAGCGACATGTGGGCGAATCGCTGCTGCACCGGGCGAAGGTGAGCACCGGACTCAGGGGCAAATTCAACGTCATCGGCAATTCCGCCACCGAAGTGAACAAGGCGATCCTTTTCTCGGCTGCGATCATCATCGCAGGATTTCTGCCGCTCTTCACGCTCTCCGGAATCGAAGGGCACATCTTCGGACCGATGGCGACGACCTATGCGTATGCGATCGCAGGCGGGCTGATTGCAACTTTCACGATCTCTCCCGCCCTTTCTTCCTTCCTGCTGCCGCAGCAGGTCGAGGAAGTGGAAACCATCATCGTGAGAAGCCTGAGGCGGGTCTACACGCCGCTCGTGGAAATGGCGCTGAAGAGGAAGGCGGTCACGCTCGGGACAGTGGCGCTGCTTTCCATTCTCGCCGTTCTTGCCGCAAGAAACCTCGGGCTGGAATTCCTGCCCAAGCTGGAGGAAGGCAACCTCTGGATCCGTGCCACCATGCCTCCTTCGATTTCTCTGGAGGAAGGAGACGGCTATGTGAACCGGATGAGGCGCATCATCCAGAAATATCCGGAAGTCGAGAAAGTGGTTTCACAGCATGGCAGGCCGGATGACGGAACCGATGCGACCGGATTCTTCAATACGGAATTTTTTGTTCCCCTGAAACCTTTCGATACCTGGCCGAAGGGAGTGGACAAGGAAAAGCTCACCGAGCAGATGACCGCCGAGCTGCGCGACAATTTCCCGGGAGTCGAATTCAATTTCTCCCAGTATATCGAGGACAATGTCGAAGAAGCCGCGTCCGGGGTGAAGGGGGAGAATTCAGTGAAGCTGTTCGGCAATGATCTGGAGACCCTGGAGAAAACCGCGAACGAGATCGAGGCGGTAATGAAAACCGTGCCCGGAATCACCGATCTGGCCGTTTTCAATTCGCTTGGGCAGCCGACCGTGCGCATCGACATAGACAGGAAGCGGGCCGCCCGCTACGGCCTTGCCCCTGGAGACATCAATTCGACGGTGCAGGCCGCAATCGGAGGTCAGGCGGCGGGAGACCTTTACGAAGACGGAAGCGACCGGCATTTCCCGATCATGGTGAGGCTGGCTCCGCAATACCGGCAGAATCTGGACGCGATCCGCCACATCACGATCGGCGCCCCGGATCCGGGCGGGAACGGAGTGGTTCAGGTTCCGCTGGTCGACGTCGCGGACGTGAAGCTGGTTTCGGGCGCGGCCTTCATTTACCGGGAGCAGCAGCAAAGATACATCCCGATCAAGTTCAGCGTGAGAGGCCGGGATCTGGGCACTGCGGTGCTCGAGGCGCAACGCAAGGTGGAGGAGCAGGTGAAAATGCCCGGAGGCTACCGGATGGAATGGGTGGGTGAATTCGGCAACCTCAAGGATGCCATGCAGCGCCTCGCGGTGGTGGTGCCGATCGCCATTCTGCTGATCGGAATCCTGCTTTTCATCAATTTCGGATCGCTCCGGGAAGTGCTGCTTGCAGCGAGCGTGATTCCGATGGCCCTGCTCGGCGGGATCTTCGCCTTGTTCCTCACCGGAACGCCTTTCAGCGTATCGGCTGCGATCGGATTCGTCGCGCTGTTCGGGATCGCGGCCATGGATGGAATCATCGTCGTCTCCTATTACAACAGCCAGATCGAAATCGGCATGGACAGGATGAGCGCAATGCTCAGAACCTGCCAGATCCAGTTGAGGCCGGTGATGATGACCTGCATCGTCGC
>JABEVD010000192.1 GCA_013044025.1 Burkholderiales bacterium | reverse complement strand
GCGGGATGCGCTCACCCATTTCGACGAGACCGGGGTGATCGTGATCTCTTCGAGCCCGGAACTGAGCGAAGACCTGCGCCATTTCAGGTGGCGCGAACTCTTCTGGGAAAAACGTAAGCTAGTCGAGAGAAAAATGCGCTTCCTGATCTTCGGCCATGGCCTCATGGAAAAGGCGCTCCATCCCTATGTGGGCATGACCGGAAAGGGAATCGTGCTCGAAGCCGAAATTTCCGCTCCGGAAGAGATCGACGCAATCCTCGCGAGCCGCATCGGCGATCTTGCAGCTCCATCCGACCTCACCCCGGTGCCGGTCCTGGGCTATCCTGGCTGGGACGAAAACAATGCCGATCCCGCCTATTACGAAAACCTGGATTATTTCAGGAAAGGAAGGATGCGCCAGGAAATGAAAACCTTCGCCAAGTGAAATACTTTCAGGCGTTTCTGGACGGAATCCAGAAAAGACCTCCACGATTTTCACAACCATTTGTTTACAAAATAAATTTTTAATGGAAAAAAGCCCGCATTGAACTACCCTGAAGCAGGAATTCAAGGAACACTCCGATGATCAGGATAGCGGCAATTGCGATCTGCCTCCTCGCCAGAAGCGCGATGGCTTCGGTCTGCACGATCGACGACCTTGCAGGCACCGCCCGCGCAGAAACTGCAAGCCATCGCTCCTTTCCGCTCGAGCGGGGAATGGAACTGGAGAACGGCACCCTGGTCGCAACCGGAAGGGGAAGCAGGCTGGAGATGAAATTCCGCGACGGCCTCACGGTGATTCTCGGGGAAAACACCGCCTTCAGGATCGACGATTATGTCTATGTCCGCAACGCACCGGTAAAGGACAAGGTTTCCCTCACGCTGCTGAAGGGAAGCCTGCGCGTCATCACCGGGCTCATCGGCAAGCTCAAACCGGATGCCTTCATCCTGAAAACCAATACGGCGACCCTCGGCGTGCGGGGAAGCGATTTCATCGCAACTTCCGGATCCCACTATCTCGAAGCCCTGAAGGGACAGGTATTCGTCACCAATTCTTCCGGCAGGACTTTTCTGGGGAGCGGCCAGATCGGCTACATCCCCAACAGCGAATCCTCGCCGACCCTGGTCGAACGTCTCCCCGCAGAGGTCGCCTTCGAATTCGCCCAACTCTCCCCGACCGCATCCGGCGCGGAAAAATGATCATCTCTTTCCGGAAGGGAATCGCCTAGTATAATAAGGGATTCACCATAGCTGCCCGGAAGGAGCGGACTCCGCAAAGGATAGATGAGAAGATCGAATGCAGAAGATCCGGAAAACATCGGTCTCGCCAGGGCGCTGACCTGGCGCTACGCGATCGCCCTTTGCCTCGTGGCCACGCTTTCGACCGGGGCATGGATCAGCCTGAAAATGGTGCTTTCCTCGCAAAAAAGCACCGCGAAGCTGGTCAATGTGAGCGGAAGACAGCGCATGCTGAGCCAGCAAACCGCGCTTTTCGCGAACCTGCTGGCGCGCGCGCCGCAGGGTCAGGACCAGCCCATCCGCGAACGCCTCCGGGCGGGAATCGACCTGATGGAAAGTTCCCATCAGGCTCTCCTCCATGGCGATCCGCAAGCGGGGCTATCCGGAAAAATGTCTTCCAGGGTGCATGCCCTTTATTTCGAGGGCCGGGATCCGCTCGATCGGCAGGTGCGGAACTATGTGAGCGCGGTGAGAAGCCTGCTCGCTGAAAAACATCCTTCCCCGGACGATCCGCTGCTTGCCTACATCACGAAAATCGCCCCCACGACGCTGGTTTCTTCGCTCGACAGGATGGTGAACCTGTACCAGAAAGAAGGAGAGGCTGCGGTCTTGCGCCTCGAGCATGCCGAAACGCTGGTCTGGGCACTGACCCTGCTGCTGCTCGCTCTCGAAGCCGCGCTGATCTTCCATCCCGCAGCGAAACGGATCGGAATCCTGTTCGGCAGGAGAATGCGCGATCTGGGACATCAGAAACGCCTTTCGGAAGACATCATCAACAGCCTTCCCGGGATTTTCTTCATGCTCGACGCTTCCGGAAATGTCGACCGCGCCAACCCGAGGTTCGTCGAAGTCTGCGGATGCGACGGTCAGAAAAACGCGCTGGATCTGTTCGAGGGAGAGGAAAGGGAGCGGATCCGCAGCTGGATGGAGCAAGTCTTCTCAGCCGGTTATTCCGAGACCGAGGCGGAACTCGGGGTCGCATCTGGAGAGAAGGTCCCGTATTATTTCACCGGACACAGGAGCGTGATCGACGGGGAAACCAGGCTGATCGGCATCGGGATCGACAACACCGAAAGGAAGCGCGCAGAAGATGCGCTGGAAGTCACGGCAAGCGTGTTCGAAAACAGCCAGGAAGCGGTGCTGATCACGGACAGCGACAATGCCATCGTCGACGTCAATCCCGCCGTCACCAGGATCACCGGATATGGGCGCGAGGAAGTGCTCGGAAAAAATCCCAACCTGCTTTCCTCTGGTCGCCAGGACCATGCCTTCTACGAGGAAATGTGGGATTCCCTGGAAAACAGGAAATTCTGGCGCGGCGAAATCTGGAACCGGAAAAAAACCGGGGAAATCTATGCGGAACTGCTCTCCATTTCGCTGATCCACGACAGGAACGGCAGGCTGCTGCGCCATGTCGGCGTGTTCTCGGACATCAGCCACATCAAGATGCACGAAGCGGAACTGAACCGCATCGCGCATTATGACGCGCTCACCGGCATCCCGAACCGGGTCCTGCTCGGAGACAGGATGAAACAGGCGATCCTCCGGACCCGGCGCGAAGGCAACATGCTCGCGGTCTGCTATCTCGACCTCGACGGTTTCAAGTCCATCAACGACACTTACGGGCACAAGTCGGGAGACGATGTGCTGGTCGAAACCGCAAAGCGGATCGGACAGGCGGTGCGCGGGGGAGACACGGTCGCCCGCCTCGGGGGAGACGAATTCGTGGTGGTGCTGGTCGGAATCGAGCGAGGCGAGGAATGCGCAAGCACCCTGGAGCGAATCCTCGCCGCCATCGGCCAGCCCATCCGCATTTCGGAGGAAAAGACCATTTCGGTCGGAGCGAGCATCGGCGTGAGCCTCTACCCGCTCGACGACGAGGATCCGGACACCCTGCTGCGCCATGCCGACCAGGCCATGTATCTTGCCAAGCAGTCCGGACGGAATCGCTTCCACATCTACGATCCTTCGATCGACATGCAGTCCCGCAACCGCCAGGAGATGCTTTCCGAAATCAGGGAAGGATTGCAAAAAGGCCAGTTCGAACTTTATTACCAGCCCAAGGTCGACCTGCGCAGCGGGCGGATTTTCGGCGCGGAAGCGCTGATCCGCTGGAATCACCCAGAGCGCGGCCTGCTCCTGCCCGGAAAATTTCTTCGCCTTTCCGAAAACACCCCGCTCGACATCGAAATCGGAGAATGGGTGCTTTCGGCGGCCATCGAAAGACTGGAAAACTGGCGGCTTTCCGGAGTCGATCTTGCCCTCAGCATCAACATTTCCGCGCACCATCTGGAATCCAGGAATTTCACGGAAAGGCTGGAACAAAGACTCTCGGCCCACCCGGATTTTCCCCGCAGTCTGCTCGAGATCGAGGTGCTGGAAACTGCGGCCCTCAACGATCTTTCCATCGTGCGGGAGGTCATGGAATCGTGCGGCAAGCTCGGCATCCGCTTCGCTCTGGACGATTTCGGCACCGGCTATTCCTCCCTTGCCTACCTGAGCAAGCTGCCGGTCGATGCGCTGAAGATAGACCAGTCCTTCATCCGGGACATGCTGGAGGACGAAGGAGACATGACCATCGTGGTGGGCGTCATCGGTCTGGCGAAGGCATTCCGCCTGCATACGGTGGCCGAAGGAATCGAGACGCCGGAACAGTTGAAAACCCTGCTCGAGTTGGGCTGCGAGGCGGGACAGGGCTATCTCATCGGCATGCCGATGACGGCAGCAGAAATCGAAAGACGGGCAGCCGCCTTTTCCTTACGGACGGATTCATGAAAACGCTACTGCCTGACAGGCTTCCCCCGATCCCCGGAATCGCGAGCAGCATCCTTGCGCTCAGGATCAACACCGAGGAAGGGGAAAAAAAGCTTTTCGATCTGGTGCAGAAGGACCCCGTCATCCTCTCCCGGATCATCGGCCTTTCCAATTCCCCGCTATTCGGAACCAACCGCAGGATCTACCGGCTCAGGGATGCGGCCGCGGTGATCGGCATCAAGCGGATCAAGATGATCTCCCTCAGCTCCGCGATGATGACCGCGCTTTCCAGGCCGCAGCCAGGGAAACTGGATGTCCGCTGCCTCTGGCTGCACAGCCTTTCGGTCGCAATGACCATGGACACCATCGGCAGGCACATGCCTGAATCGATGCGCCCTCCGGAGGATCTGATCTACCTCGCCGGACTTTTGCACGACATCGGTTTTCTGGTGATCGACTGCGCCCATCCGGACCTGAGCGACAGGCTTCAGGCTGCGATGATCGCGAACCCGGGCGTCCCCGTCACCGAAATCGAGGCAGGAATCGGCGAGGCGGATCATTCCTCGCTTGGCGCCGAACTCATGCGCCGCTGGGGATTGCCCCCGCCGATCGCCGAAGTGCTGGAATTCCATCATGCCCCGCCCGATTCCCGCCCGCAGAGCGGGGAGCCGCTCATCACCATGACGAGCATCGCGGAGAGACTGGTTCCCGCCTGCGGCATCATCGAGAACGTGCAATCCGCAATCGGCAGGGAGGAATGGGAAAGGATCGGGATCGATCCCTCCCTCGAAGCGGAACTCACCCTGAAAGTGAGCAGGCATGCGAAGGACGCGGAAGCGCTCGCCGCTTCGTGAAATCGTCCGACTCCGACCCGAAAAATGGAAAACCTGCACAGGATCTTCAGGCTGCACAGGCTGATTTCAGGCTGTCATCATCCGGTTCCGATGATGAAAATCATGGAGGATCTCGATTGCTCGCGTTCCACGGTCAAGCGCATCATCGACGAACTTCGGATTCATCACGATGCGCCGCTCGAATACGATCGTGGAAGGAACGGCTACTTTTACGATTCGAAGGAAGGGAAGAAATTCGAGCTTCCCGG
>JABEVD010000191.1 GCA_013044025.1 Burkholderiales bacterium | reverse complement strand
TTCGACGGCGGCACATTGAGCGCCAGGGAAAAAATGGCCAGAGAAGCGCTGGTGGAGGCCCAAGCCTCCTACAGGAGCACGGTCATCACTGCATTCCAGAACGTGGCCGACACCCTGCACGCCATCGAACAGGATGCGGGCAGCCTGCAGGGCGCGGCCCGGACCGAGGCTGCGATGAAGGATGCGCTCGAAATCACCGAAAAGCAGTATCGGTATGGTCTGGTGAATTACCAGGCATTGCTTGCCGCCCGTCAGAATTACCAGGCTGCCTTGATCAATCTGACCCAGGCCCGGGTATTGCGCCTTGGAGACACTGCGGCGCTCTACATGGCCTTGGGTGGCGGCTGGTGGAACCGCCATGGATCGAGCTGATCCTTCCCATCAATTTTTTGCAACGATTTGATACGTTCTGATACAATTTGTAAATATCAAATTACAAATGGCGAACATTCTCCATGGAAAGCCTGTTGCGCGCATTCGGCAATCTGTTTTCTCCTGCCGGCCCCGGGGCGAAGCTGTCCATCCTGATCTACCACAGGGTGCTTCCTGAAGCCGATCCCATGCTGCCGGACGTGGTGGATGCGGATAGATTCGACGCGCAGATGGGCGTTTTGTCTTCCCTGTTCAATCTTCTGCCGCTCTCCGAAGCGGTGATGCGCCTGAAATCGGGATCCCTGCCCGCCAGGGCCGCCTGCATCACTTTCGACGACGGTTATGCAGACAATGCAGAGGTGGCGCTGCCGATCCTGAAAAAATACGGCGTTCCGGCCACCTTTTTCATCGCGACCGGATACCTGAACGGCGGGATCATGTTCAACGACAAGGTGATCGAGACCGTCAGAAGGCTTTCCTGCGGCGAACATGTATTTCCTGAGATCGGTATGCGCAGCTTGACCGGCAATCGCGAGAAAACCGATGTCGTGAGGGATCTGCTTTCCTTTCTGAAATACCGTCCGCTATCGGAAAGGCAGGATTTCCTCGATCGCATCATCGATTCGGAACGCATCGTACTGCCTGCCAACCTGATGATGCGTTCGGATCAGGTGAGGCTGCTTGCAGACTCCGGCATGGAAATCGGCGGGCATACCGTGAATCATCCGATCCTCAATGGCCTGAATGCAAGGCAGGCGAAGCAAGAGATCGGGGAAGGCAGAATTGCGCTGGAAGAAATCACCGGACAGTCCATCCGTCTTTTCGCCTATCCGAACGGGGTGCCGGGACGCGACTACGGCAGGGAGCATATACAGCTTCTCCGGGAAATGGGATTCGAAGCGGCAGTTTCCACGTCTCGCGGTGTCGCAAGGCGGGAGAGCGACCCGTTCCAGTTGCCGCGTTTCACTCCCTGGGACATTCCATTGACGCGTTTTTCCTGTCGCCTCGCCGGAAATCTGTTGCGAACCAGGATTCTCACTGCATGAAATGCCCGGATCAGCCGCATGTGGCTGTCCCCATTTTCGGCAAGCCGATCGACATGGCTGGAGAGAATGGAAGTCGATTTCCCATCTGCGGCCCGCATTGCGGCTAAAATGGCAACATGTGTTTCAGCGGAATTTCCATGCCTCATGCCAATCCAGATCGCAGCCCGGCCGCTTTTCGCCTTTTCGAGGCGGGGGTTTTGGCCGCGGCGCTGCTGCTGGCCCTGCCTGCAGAAGCTGCCACGCCCGGATTCGAAGTCCTGCTCGACACCTCCCTGCTCTGTCTCGATCGGATCGACGGGAATTACCTGAAATCCTGGCTGAACGGAAGGGGAGCCTATGCAAGTCCGCCATTCGGGAAAGGCGGCTATACCTGGTTCAATGAAACGGGTTTCACCCTGTTCGGCGAGCAGCTCGCCTGGGTGTTCCTTTCCGATCGCGAGATCGGCGCGATCTTCAATGCTTCGGCCGGAGAGGTTGCGCAGAAGATCGGAAAATCCTGGCTGGGCTTGCCATATACGCTCCTGAAGCCGGGGTTCTATCAGGCGAGCACTTTCAGCGTGATCTGGGATATCCAGGGAGGGCAGTCCGAGTTGATCTGCAGGGACGATTAGCGCCCCATCGTGGTGCGCATGAGCTTCAATTGGGCGTTCCAGGCGATTCATCCATTTCCAACCTTCTGATGCGTCAATGAAAAATTTCTGGCATCGAATTTGCAAAAGCAGATGTAGAACAATTTTCGGGAGTCATCATGAAGCTTTTCCATGCAGCAATTTTCAGCGCGGCAGTTTGCTCGCCGCTTTCAGCATTGGCCGGCCCGGATTGGGAAGTGATCCACATGGCACGGCATGATCTTGCCAGAAGGGAAGCCATTCATCAGGCGCATTGCTTGGCGAAAAGGCCCCATGTCGCGCAGCAGGGCAGTGAGAAACTGCGCAAGGAATCGAAGAATCCTTTCGGTGCCTAGCGGCGTTCCAGGAATGCGATCTGGCGGTTCACATAGTCCTGAAGTTCGGACGAGAGCCCTCCCTGATCGCGGGCCTGCCTGAAAGCGGCGAGCGCTTCGTCACGCCGATCGGTCTTTTCCAGGGAAATGCCGAGCGCCAGCCACCAGTTCGCCATGCCGGGATCGAGTTCGAGCGCTTTCCTGAAATAATCGATGGCTTCCCGGTGGTTTCCCGCCTGTTGCAGCAGGACCGCCATGAATCCCTGGAATTCTGCGTTTTTCTCTGCATAAGGCTCGCTGCCGCGCAGCGTGGAAAGCGCTGCGCCGTTTTTGCCCATTTCCACCTGCAATCTGGCGAGGGTGATTGCGAAGTCCACCTGACGCGGATTGTGTTCCAGACCCTGGGCGAGCATCTTCTCCGCATCCCCGTAGCGCTTTTGCTGCAGGAAAAGACCGACGAGCGCCTGGCGGGCGGATAGATGATCCGGTTGCATCTTGAGCGCATCCTGGAGATCGGATTCCGCTTCCGATATTTCACCCCGGTCGATGAGGGAGCGCGCTTTCCGGTAGAGTCCGTCCGCAGTTTCGACGGGTTCAGCTTTCACCGGATGGCGTAGCGGTCTTGCCGTCTTTCTGTGCGCCGGGGCCGGCAGGATTGCGGGAGGAGCCGCAGCTTCGAGCGGTTTCACGACTTCGACCGGTTTCACGGCGGGCTTCGGGGCGGGAGGGGTTGTGACAGGTTTTTCGACTGCTGTCACAGGCGGTATCTGCTCCGGGACTGCCGCTCTTTCGAGACGGATCGTCGCATAATAGCCTGCCGCCACCACGACCACTGCGAGCGCGAACAGGAAGATCCAGGAGAAGCTGCGCCTTGCCGGGACCGGCACCACCGGACGCACCCTGGGCGGTATCGAGGCGCGTGTCTCCCGATTTTCCTCCAGTTGCTTCAGCATCTGGTTGATGACGCTCATTATGCCTTTTTCCCGAGAAAGGAGAGCCAATGCTTCCAGGCGGATTTCGCCTGTCTGTTCGCGGAAGGAGTGTCTTCGACCGCGGCCCGAATTTCGGCTGCATCGACCCGGCGGCGTCCTTCCCCGTAGGCGAGCATCAGCGATTTGTGCGCGAGGATGTTGATGAGGCGCGGAATGCCCGAGCTACCCTGGAACAGTTCGTCGAGCGCCCTTTCGCTGAAAATGGGACCGGAGCGGTTTCCGGCGATGCCGAGCCGCTGCATCACGTAATAGCCCACTTCTTCCCGGTTGAGCGGCTGCAGTTCATGGCTGAAGGTGATTCTCTGGCTGATCTGCCTCACCGACTCGTGGGCGAGATGCGCATCGAGTTCCGTCTGCCCGAAGAGCACCACCTGCAGCAGTTTGCGCTTTTCCGTTTCCAGATTGGTGAGCAGCCTCAACACTTCGAGCGTCTCCAGCGGCATCGCCTGGGCTTCGTCGAGGCAAAGCACCGCATTCTTTCCTTCCCTGGCGATGTCGATGAGATGCAGGGTGAGCGCCTTCATGAGCTGATGCGCATCGGTGGTCGGGTCGATCGGCACTTTCAGTTCGTCTGCGAGCGCGAACTGCAGGGATCTCGGGTCGAGATAGGGATTGTGCAGGTAGGCCGTCACGAAGCTTTCCTGATCGAGGCTCCCCAGGAATTTCCTGCAAAGCAGGGTTTTCCGGTGCCCACGTTCCCGGTGATCTTGATGAATCCTTCTCCGTTCGTCACTGCGACCAGCAGGGTGTTGTAAGCTTCCTGATGGCTGTTGCAGGCGATGTAGAACTGCGTGTCCGGCGTGAGGCTGAATGGGGCTTCGCGGAGGCCGAAATGATCCAGGTACATCACGGCTTTTCCATTTCCCGGAAATTCTTTCTCGTCTCGAGAATGTTTTTCGACCAGTCGTCGCCGTTTCTGATCACGGTGGCCTTGAGCAGGATCACCAGTTCCCGCTTCTGCAGCACCTGGCTATCCTGGCGGAATGCGCCGCCGATCAGGGGGAGTTTGTCGAGCCCGGGAACTCCTGAACGGTCGGTCGTGGTGGAGCGGCGCATCAGTCCGCCGATCGCGACGATCTGACCGTCGTCGGTGCGGATGATGCTGTCGGTTTCCGAAATGTTGCTGCTCGCAAGCGGCAGGTTGAGGATCCCGCCCGTTCCCAGATCGATCTTCTGGGTGGACTGGGTGACCTGGCTCACGGAAGGATGGATGTGCAGGATGATGTTCCCTCGATCGTCGATCTGCGGGGTCACGTCGAGCATGATTCCGGAGAAGAAGGGCTGGAGCGTCACGGAAGGCGTGGTGGTGGTTGCGGTTCCGGTGGTGGTCGTATAACTCACATTGGTCACGAAGAAATCGTCGGTGCCCACCTTCAGGACGGCTTGCTGGTTGTTGAGGGTGGCGATCCTGGGACTGGAGAGCACGTGGACCGTGCCCTGGGTTTCCAGGAAGGAAAGCAGGGCTGCGAAATTGCCGGTCTGGAAGGCCGTGCCGAACATGGTGCCGGTGGTTGCGGAATTGGAAATGCTGGATCCGGGGGTTCCGGAAATGGGGGTTCCGTTGAGCGCTCCTGCCGGAGAAAGCGTCGATCCCGGCCCGATCACGCCGATGGAGACCCGGCTGTTCTGTTTCACCCGGAATGCGGACCAGTTGATTCCGGCCTGATAGGAATCGTTGAGTTGCACCTCGATGATCTTGGATTCGAGCATTACCTGGCGATCGACGGAAAGCTGCGATGCCTTCAGGAAAGTTTCCACACTCCTCAATTCGTTGGGCATCGCGCGCACCACGATGATGCCCGATTGCGGGCTCACCACCACCTTGCGCCCCCCGTCTGTGCCGACGATGGTTTTCAGCGCATCGGTGATTTCGACCAGGTAATCGCTCAGGGAATGGGTCGATACCCTGCTGCTTTCGAGGGAGCGGCTGGTGGTGCCAGGAAGCACCGACTGGCCCGCCGCGCCTATTGCGGGCGCCTGGGTGGAATCGCTCACCGAACCGGAAATCACCCGGATGTCCGAACTGCCCTTGCGGTTTCCGATCAGGTAATTGACCTTGAAAACCCGGGTCTGCAGGGAGATCGACTGGACGTAGATGTTGTTGCCGTCGAGCGTGTAATCGTAACCGTACAGTTCGCGGATCGCATCGAGCGCCTCGAACACGGTCACGTCCTTGAGATTGACGGAAATCGTTCCGTTCACTTCCGGGCTCACCAGCATGTTGTAGCGGGTTCCCGACACGATCCCCATGAACACTTCACGCGCCGAGGCATGATTCACGGTGAGATCGAACCTGGGCTCGGGCGCCGCCGGAAGGTTCATTTTCAGCGGAGGGAGCAGCGCATTTTCCAGATCTTTCGGCGGCGGGACGCTCTGGGTGGCTGCATGATCGATTTCCCGGTCGATCGCGTGCCTGGTCGAGGCATATTGACCTTCCGCGCAGCCCGCCAGTCCGAGAATCGACAACATCAAGAAGATATACCGCATTTCCAGTTCCTATGGCCGGTCCACACGCCGTTTTTCCATGTCCGGGAACAGCCTCAGTGTCTTTTGCGAACTGCCCGATTTCAGCACGACTTGCCCTTCCCCGATCCTTTCCACAACGGCATCCCCGACCTTTTCCCCCACCTTCACGGTGCGCCCGTCGATGATCGCCGC
>JABEVD010000190.1 GCA_013044025.1 Burkholderiales bacterium | reverse complement strand
GTAAGCCTTGTGGATTCCTTCCCAGTCGAATCCTTCGTGGTCGAGAAACTTCGCATCTTCGGCTGCGATCAGCGCCCTCTTCAGGTTTGGGGAAATTTTAGAATACGGAACCCAGGTGTGCAGGATTTTCGCATCCGGATCCTCTTTTTTCATTTCCCCCAGGCGCTCTTCCATGAAAGCGGTCGAATCCGGGGCGTGATTTTTCCAGTAGAGAAGATGGGCGAAAACCCAGGCCTGATAGGCGAGAAAGACAACAACCGCGAGGACGAAGATTCGACCTGCCCAGGAGAAAATCTTTTTCAGCACGATCTCAGTTTTGCGATGACGCTTCCCGTTTCGGGGCGCATGCCGCGCCAGATGTAGAAGGATTCGGCAGCCTGTTCGACCAGCATGCCGAGGCCGTCCGCTCGGTATTTCGCGCCGGCTGCTTCGGCGAACTTCAGGAATACGGTGGGCTCCTTCCCGTACATCATGTCGTAGGCGAGCGATCCTTGCGCAAAAATTCCCTGCGGAAGGGGAGGCACTTCCTCCTTCAGGCTGCTGGAAGTGGCGTTGATGACGATGTCGAAGGATTTCCCCGAAAGGTCTTCATAACTGCCAGCGCCGATGCCGAATTTTTCGCCAAGGAGTTTCGCTTTTTCGACGGTCCGGTTCGCGATGAAGATTTCGGCCGGTCCCTCGTCATGAAGAGGGCGAATCACTCCGCGCGCGGCCCCGCCTGCGCCCATCAGCAGGATCCTGCTTCCCCGGATGGAAAAACCCAGATTCGATCCGATGTCCCGAACCAGTCCGGCTCCATCGGTGTTGTCGCCGTAAATGCCTCCGTCCTGAAAACTCAGGGTGTTGACCGATTCCGCATCCCCTGCGCGCCTCGTGAGGGAAGTCGAAAGTTTCCAGGCTTCGAGTTTGAAGGGAACGGTGACATTGCAGCCCTTGTATCCTTCAGCTTGCAGCCTGGCAACTGTATCCCTGAATCCGTCGACCGGCGCGAGTATTCTTCCGTAATGAAGATCCTGCCGGCATTGCTTCGCGAATTCGGCATGGATGAGGGGAGACTTGCTGTGAGCGATCGGGTTGCCGATCACCGCGTAATGGTCGGTCATTTGCTCACCATTTCATTGGAGGTGGTGAAAAACCAGGTCCTGTAGATGCAAAGGATGTCGGTGTCCTTCCGGATGTTTCCGGGAAGCGGGGAATATGGGGCTGCGAGTTTTGCGATGCGGATCGCTGCTTCGTCCAGAACAGGTTGCCCGGAACTGCGGACGATCTGCACCCGGTCGAGCGATCCGTCCGAGCGGATGCATACGTTCATCAGCATGTGGCCGAAAATCCGCTTGCGCTTGGCTTCCTCCGGGAAATTCACGCTGCCGATGCGCTCGACCTTGACCCTCCAGTCTTCCACATAGCGCGCGAAACGGTATTCGGTGGTGGAAGGCGAGACATCGGTTTCCTTGGGGATTTTCTGGTATGCGTCCATCTCGCTGTCGATCTGGGCTTCGAGCTTGGCGATCTCGATGCTTTTCTTCACGAGATCCTCGGTGTCGGCGATCTGCTTGTCGCTTTGCACCGAAGGAGAATCGTTTTCCTTGATCGCGGTGAGGAGGCGGCGGGATTCCTGTTCGAGTTGCGCGATCCGGTCGCGTTTCAAAGTGATTTCATCCGCCTTCCGGTCCTCGTTGTATTCCGGGGGAAGGGGGGAGCGCGCTCGCCGGTTCTGCTCGGTGTTCCCGCCACCTGCAAGATTCGCCTGCGCGAGCGCTTCGGCATGTTTCGATTTTGCCGCCGATTTGGTGTTGACCAGGATGATTTCGAGGGGAGGGGAAGCGTTCTTGAAAATATTCCCTTTCGGCATGGCGAAGACGATGCCGAAAAGGAGAAATGCATGGATCAGGGCGGAAGCCAGGGAGGAAATCCCGAATCTCGCCGAACCCGAAAGCATGATCATGCCCTCTCCAGGAATTTCGCGTGGAAGTCGAGTTCGAACAGATCGATGTCATGGATGGAGAGTCTGACCCTGGAGCCTCCGGCCATTTCGGGCAGGGAAGGAACCTTCACTGAAAGAGGAATCGAATCCAGGCTCACCCAGTTTTCGCGCTGCACGGTGCCGAGGATTTCGCTGATTCCTTCCTGGATCAGCCATTTCAGGCTCCAGTAGCGCTCCATGGTGCGCTGGAAATCGTTGTAGATGTCGTAGACCTGCTCGAAATTCCTCATCGGAACCAGGAGATCGTCGCTTCCCGGCGCATAGGGCGGTTCTGTCCCGGCGATGAGGGAGACGAGTTGCCTCTGGTTGATGAGGTCGATGTAGCGACGCAACGGCGAGGTGGTCCAGGCATATTGCGAAACGCCCAGCCCCTGATGGGGGGCTGCCCGGGTATCCTGGCGCACCTTGCCGCTGTTCTTCGAGCGGTAGATGGCGGCCACCCCGCCTTCGGAGAGCATCCTCGCCCATTCCGTGTTGGCGTAGATCATGAGTTCCGAGACGATCCTGTCGAGCGGGGCGCCTCGCTTCCTTTCGGTGATGACCACCCTGCCATCTTCGATCTCGAAATTGTAGTCCAGGTGATTCTGCTGCCCAGACTTTCCCCTTTTCTCCTCGAGCTTCGCGGAAAAAGCCAGCAGCACATCGAGTTCCTTCGCATGCGGGGCGGATGGATCCGGGGAATCGAAATAGCGCTCCAGAGGCCCGTGCCTCAGGTTCGCCTCGATCAATACTTCCTCGACTGCATTCCTGGTGGATCGCACCGCATAACCATCGGCTGGATCGACTTCGAGGTACAGCGAAACCACCGGGCAATGTTTTCCCTCGCAAAGGGTGAAGGACTCGATTCCTGAATCCGGCAGCATGGTGTATTTCCTGCCGGGGATGTAAATGGTGGAGAGCATGGAAAGCGCATGCCGGTCGATTTCCGAACCCATTTCGATGCCGAGGGAAGGGGCGGCAATGTGGATGCCCACCAGCAGGTTTCCGTCCGGAAGTGTGGAGACGGAAAACGCGTCGTCGATCTCGGTGGTTCCTGAATCGTCGATGCTGAATGCGACCGCATCTCCCCGCTGGAGAGGGGAAATTTCCGCCGGTTTCGCCCCTTGCGAATCAGGCAGTCCCTTCGGAAAATGCTCGAACATGAATTTTTCGAGATGGTAGTCGTGGGGCGAGGAAATCGCGCCGCATTTCTCCAGCAGGATCGGTGCGGAGAGTCCTGTCTCGGTGCAGGCTTCGGAAAGCGCCTTGAAGGCGACGCTGGCCTTTTCCGGATCGTAGAGCAGGGAAGAAACGAGCGGCGCGAAATCTGCGGGCAGCTCGAAGGATTTCAGCTTTTCCACATAGGAAGCCTGGAGTTCGGCGAGTTTCCGCTTTTTCTCGACGCTGGCGAGCGCGGCTTTCAGCGCGTCCGGCGGCGCTGCGCGATATTTTCCCTTTCCCTTCTTGTAGAAATGCATCGGCGAACCGTGCAGCCGGATCAGGGCGCCGGCATTTTCCAAAGCGGTGGGCTTGTGGCCGAAATATTCCTCGGCCATCAGGTCGAAAGTGAATTCCTCCCCCGGCGCGCATTCCCAGAGGAAATCGGGATCGATTCCTTCCGCGATTCTGTGCGCTTCTTCCAGGAAGCCGTCAATCCCCGGTTTTTCGAACCGGATCAGGACTGCAGCGGACTTGATCTTGCTGCGCTTGCCATGGGTGGATTCGACTTGCAACGAGGTGGTGTTGTCGGCGAGGATCGATCCCGCCTTGAATGCGCCATCTTCCTCGTAAAATACGTTCATGCGATTTTCTGTTCAGAATGGGGAATTGCCCTGCGGTGTGATTGAGGATTATACCTCATGTCGATTCGAATGATGCGAAATTGAACTATCCATGCCGGAGCGGGTCTGATTCGGTTGGAAGCTTGACCGTGCGGAATGCGAGCCGCATAATTTGACCTATTCCATCCGGAGATAGATTATGAACGCCATGACCGATACCCCCCTGATTTTCACCGACAGCGCTGCCAACAAGGTCAGGCAACTGATCGAGGAAGAGGGAAATGAAGAACTCAAGCTCAGGGTTTGCGTGACCGGAGGTGGTTGTTCCGGATTCCAGTACGGATTCACTTTCGACGAGAGCGTGAACGACGACGACACGACGATGACCAAGAATGGCGTGCAGTTGCTCATCGACCCGATGAGCTTCCAGTATCTGGTTGGCGCGGAAATCGACTACAAGGAAGACGTGGAAGGCGCGCAGTTCATCATCAAGAATCCCAACGCGCAGACCACCTGCGGTTGCGGTTCTTCCTTCTCGGTCTGATTCAGGCGGGGCAGATCGCCCCGAGGATCCTGTATCCTTTCGCCCCGGTGACTTCCGGCAGGTTGCCGGGCAATCCTTCGATCGCCTGTCTCGCCAGCCAGGCGAATGCCGCTGCCTCGATGTGTCCGGCTTCCATGCCGAGCTCTCCCGTTTCCGAAAGCTTCATTCCGGGAAGAAGTTTTTCCAGGCGTGCCCTGAGCGCCAGGTTTTTCGCCCCTCCGCCGCAAAGATAGACTTCCTCCGCGCCGGTTTCTCGCAGGGAGTCCGCTGCGGTCGCCGCGGTGAGTTCGAGCAGGGTCGCCTGCACGTCTTCCGGCCTCTCTTCTCCGGAAAGGTGCGAATCCAGCCATTCCAGATTGAAGCGGTCCCGTCCCGTGCTTTTCGGCGGGGGCAGGGAGAAATATTCGTCCGCGAGCAGCGCGTCCAGCAGGACTGGCAATACCCTGCCGGTCGAAGCCCACTTTCCGCGATCGTCGTAATCGAACCCGAGGTGGCGCCCGATCCATGCGTCCATCAGCATGTTTGCCGGCCCGCAATCGTAACCGGTGGCGGGGTCGCTGGCGGGAAGGTCGGTGATGTTGGCGATTCCGCCCAGATTGAGGACTGCCCGGTGGATGGCGGGATGGCCGAATGTCACCCGATGGAAAGCGGGGACGAGCGGCGCGCCCTGGCCGCCAGCCGCGATGTCGCGGCTTCTGAAATCGTGGACGACGGTGAGTTCGGTGAGTTCGACCAGGAGCGGGGCGTTGACGAGCTGGATGGTGTAGCCAAGATCGGGGCGGTGGCGAACGGTTTGTCCGTGGCAGCCGATGGCCCTCACCCTTCCGTTCGAAGACAGATGGTTCGCAACTTCGGCATAGATTCCGGAAAGCTCGATGGAAAGGACAGCGGATCTCGAGAGTTCGTCTTCTCCCGTATGCTGAAGATCGAGCAGATCCTTTCTCAGGCGCCTCGGGTAGGCAATGAAATGGTGCGAGACGATTTCAGGAAAGCCTCCCGAAAAATCGACCAGCACACCATCGACTCCGTCCAGGCTGGTGCCTGACATCAGTCCGATGAAGGACGAGTCGCTCTTCAGGGGGTCAGTCCGAGTTGGCGAGGTTCACGCTTCGCATCATGGCGAGACGGTCGGCGAGCGGCTTCGACTCGATCCTGAATGCGCCTGCGTAGATCGGGTCGATCGATCTCGCGATCGGCAGCGTGACCTTCATCGGGTCTACCGGCTTTTCGTTCACCCTGAATTCGTAATGAAGGTGAGGTCCGGTCGCCCATCCCGTCATCCCGACATAGCCGATGATTTCTCCCTGGCTCACCTTTTCGCCATTGTGCAGTCCGCTCGCGAAGCGGGAAAGGTGTCCATATGCGGTGGAGAATTTCCCGTCATGCTTCAGCACGATGAGATTGCCATATCCTCTTTCCACGCCCCTGAATTCGACTTTTCCGTCTGCTGTCGCCCTGACCGGGGTGCCGATGGGCGCGCCGAAATCGACGCCCTTGTGCGCGCGCCACTTGTGCAGGAAAGGATGGAAGCGGGCCACCGTGAATCCGGATGTGATCCTGGAGAAGGGGAGCGGACAGCGCAGGAATGCGGTCCTCAGGCTCTTGCCTTCAGGAGTGTAATAGGCGCCGTTCCCCCCGGGGGTCTGGAAATAGATCGCGCGATAGGGCTTGCCCTGATTGACGAATTCGGCTGCCAGGATGCGACCGCTTTTCACCTTCACGCCCTTGCCGTCGTACAATTCCTCGTAGACCACGGTGAAATGATCGCCCTTCCTGAGGTCCCGGTGAAAGTCGATTTCGGATGCGAACATGTCCGCGATCTGGGTCGCGATCGAATCGGCAAGGCCGACGCTGTCGGTCGCAGCGAAAAGCGAGCTGCCGATGGTCGCCGACTTCATCAGGATGCGGGTATGCAGCTGGGGAGACTTTTCGAAAGAATTGAGGCCGCTTGCGGAGCGTTCCACGCTGAGCTCGTTGCCGTCCGGGCCGAGATAATGAAGCGACAGCAACAGTCCATTCTGGTCGGTCTTCGCTTCCACGGTCTTTCCGGGAACGAGGTGGTAGAGGGAATGGGCGTTGGTGCGCAGGAATTTTTCCGCTTCAGGATCGACCACCTTGAGTCTCGCGAGCAGGCTTCCCACGGTGTCGCCGCTCTGAATTTTTTCGGAACGCCAAAGGGTCAGGTCTTCTTCGCGGTTTGAGGTGACCGGAAGCTTGATGTTTTCGACGACAGTCTGCAGTTGCACGTCGTTGACCGAGGTTTTCGGAGCGATGCCGTAAGCTGCAGCCAGGCCGAGCAGCGGAACCGAAGTGAGGCCCACGATCCAGCGCAACCTGCTTTTACGTTCAAGTATCAGCGGTTTTTGCGTTAAAATGAGATCTTTTAGGCGCTGCATGATAGTCCCGTCGTACTGGCCAACGCGGATGATAACAGATTTTTGCATTTTTGGTGGAAAGTATCTTGGCAAACACGAATGAAGTCATGGCGCATCAGGGTGCCATGGAATTGATCAGGAGAGGCGCGGAAGAAATCCTCGTCGAGGAAGAACTCGTCCGCAAACTTTCCGAAAAACGTCCTCTCCGGGTGAAGGCGGGATTCGACCCCACTGCGCCCGATCTCCATCTCGGACACACCGTCCTGCTCAACAAGATGAGGCAGCTTCAGGATCTCGGGCATCATGCCCTTTTCCTGATCGGGGATTTCACCGGAATGATCGGCGATCCGACCGGAAAGAATGCAACCCGTCCGCCGCTGACCAGGGAGCAGGTCCTGGAAAACGCAAAATCCTATACCGATCAGGTGTTCAGGATTCTGCGCCCGGAGGCGACCGAGGTGGTGTTCAATTCCACCTGGATGGGGCAGATGAGTTCTTCGGACATGATCCGGCTGGCTTCCACTTCGACGGTGGCGAGGATGCTGGAGCGCGACGATTTCGGAAAACGCTACCGGAGCAATCTGCCGATCGCCATCCACGAATTCCTTTATCCGCTGGTTCAGGGATACGATTCGGTTGCGCTGAAGGCGGATCTCGAGCTCGGCGGGACAGACCAGAAATTCAACCTGTTGATGGGGCGGGAGCTGCAGAAGCATTACGGGCAAAGTCCGCAATGCATACTCACCATGCCGCTCCTGGCAGGTCTGGATGGCGTGAACAAGATGTCGAAGTCTCTCGGAAACTACATCGGCATCACCGAAGCCCCTTCCGAGATTTTCGGCAAGCTGATGTCGATTTCGGACGAACTGATGTGGCGCTATCTCGATCTCCTTTCCTTCGAATCGTCTTCGACCATCGAAAAGTGGAAGAAGGAGGTTTCAGAGGGACGCAATCCGCGCGACATCAAGGTGAATTTCGCGCAGGAAATCGTGACCCGCTTTCACGACGGGCGGGCTGCGGAAGCTGCGCTCGCAGATTTCGAGGCGAGATTCAGGCAGGGCGCGATTCCGGATGAGATGCCCGAGTTTTCCATCGAGGGGGAGGCCGCGCTCGTGCAGATATTGAAGCAGACCGGACTCACCTCCAGCACTTCGGAAGCGATCCGCATGATCGGGCAGGGAGGCGTGAAGGTCGACGGGGAAAAGGTCGAGGACAAGGGACTGGTATTGAAGCGCGGCCAGACCGTGGTGCTGCAGATCGGAAAGCGCAAGTTCGCGCGGGTGGCGATATCCTGATGAAGCTCTCTTTCACCAAGATGCAGGGGCTCGGCAACGATTTCGTCGTGATCGACGCATTCACCAGAAAAATCGATCTCGGTCCGGATCGATACCGTTTTTTCGCCAACCGTCATTTCGGAATCGGATGCGATCAGATCCTGGTGGTCGAAAAATCGGACCGGGAAGGGGTCGATTTCAAATACAGGATCGTCAATGCGGACGGGGGGGAAGTCGAACAATGCGGAAACGGGGCGAGATGCTTCGTGCGCTTCGTCCATGACAAGCATCTGACCGAAAAGCGCGAAATCAGGGTGGAAACCCTGTCCGGCGTGATCGCCCTCAAGCTCGAAGAAGACGGCGGGGTGACCGTCAACATGGGGCCTCCGGAATTCGAGCCTGAAAGGATTCCGTTCATTGCACAGGAGCGTTCGCTCACTTATCTGCTCGATGTGGGAGGAAAGGAAATCGAGATCAGCGCGCTTTCCATGGGCAATCCTCATGCGGTCAGGCTGGTTTCCGATATCGAGACGGCGAAGGTCGCGCAATACGGGGCGCTGATCGAGTCCCACCCCAGGTTTCCGAAGCGGGTCAATGCTGGATTCCTGCAGATCGTCGACAGGAAGCATGTGAGGTTGCGGGTGTACGAACGCGGGGCGGGAGAGACGCTCGCCTGCGGTACCGGGGCCTGCGCCGCCGTCGTCGCCGGAATCACCCGCGGATTGCTCGATTCGGGGGTGAAGGTCAGCACAAGGGGAGGGGAGCTTTTCGTGCGCTGGGAAGGGGAAGGTCATCCTGTCTGGATGACCGGGCCTGCAGTCAGCGTGTTCGAGGGTGAAATCGAAATTCCAGGGAGAGGTAATGAAATCTGACGAAGTCGCACAATTTCTGCAGGAGAATCCGAAATTTTCGGAAGAATATGCCGATCTGCTTTCAAGCATCTATGTTCCTCATCCGCATGACGGACGGGCCATCCCGATCGGGGAGAGGCAGCTCATCACGCTGCGGGAGAAGAACAGGATGCTGGAAACGAAGCTTCGCGAACTCCTCAAGTTCGGCGAAGAGAACGATTCCATCAGCGAGAAGATGCACAGGCTCACGCTTGCACTCCTCAGGGCGCGCAGCCTGGAGGCGCTTGCCTATGTGCTGGAGAGCAGCCTCAGGGACGATTTCGAGGTTCCCCATGTGGCCTTCAGGGTGTGGGGAATGGGCGTGGGCGTCGATCTTCCGGAATTTTCCGAAGTGAGCGACAGCGTGATCGAGATCGCAGACAGCCTGGTTCAGCCTTATTGCGGCCTGCACATCGCATCCGAACTGCTTTCCTGGTTCGGGGATTCCGACCACCTGAAGTCCTTTTCCCTGGTGCCGATCCGCAACGAACTCACCATCGGGCTGCTGGTGCTGGCTTCCGAGGATTCGCAGCGCTTCGCTCCGGACATCGGGACGCTTTATCTCAAAAGGCTGGGGGAAGAAGTTGCCGCGGCCCTCACCCGATTCGCCTGAGGCATTGCTCCAGGGGTATCGGAGCCATCTTCGCGACGAGAAGAGGCTCTCTCCCCTCACCTGCGAAAATTACCTGCGCGATGCAGGAGCGCTTTTTCGCCTCGCAGGGGAGATTCCTGTTGCCGAAATCGACCCCAGGCAGGTGCGCCGCTTCATTGCGAGCCTGCATGCAGGCGGGCTCGGGGGGAGGAGCCTTGCGAGGATGCTTTCCGCGTGGAGAAGTTTTTTCAATTACCTGATCCGCGAACATGGCTGCCAGGCCAATCCGGTGAACGGGATACGCGCCCCGAAATCCCCGAAGACCCTGCCCGAGGCGTTGTCTCCGGACGATGCGGGAAGGCTCCTTTCGATACAGGGCGGAGACGATCTCGCGGTGCGGGATCGCGCCATGTTCGAACTTTTCTACTCGTCCGGCCTCAGGCTTTCCGAACTGGCCAAGCTGGAATTGGGAGACATCGATTTTTCCGAAGCGCTGGTTCGCGTGACCGGAAAAGGAAACAAGACCAGGATGGTTCCGGTTGGCAGGATGGCGATCGATGCGCTCGGCAAATGGCTGGAAAAGAGAAGGGAGCTTGCAGCGGAACAGGAAAAAATTCTTTTTCTGGGCAAAAAGGGAAATCCGCTCAGCCAGCGCGCGATCCAGTACAGGCTGGAACAATGGGGAGTCAAGCAGGGAATTCCGCAACATGTGCACCCGCACATGCTTCGTCATTCCTTCGCTTCCCATGTGCTGCAGTCGAGCGGAGATCTGCGTGCAGTGCAGGAAATGCTCGGTCACGCCAGCATTTCCACCACCCAGGTCTATACGCATCTGGATTTTCAGCATCTTTCGAAAATCTACGATGCCGCCCATCCCAGGGCGAAGAAGAAGGATGAAAGCTAAAGATTCACGCTGCGACCGCCGTCTACGGCGATCACCTGTCCCGTGATGTAAGGCGCATCCGCGACCAGGAAGGCCACCGTCCTTGCAATGTCGTCCGGTTCCCCGATCCGCTTCAAAAGCGTCTGGTTGATGATTCTCTGGCGGGAAAGCGCGTCTTCCCAAAGCTCGTCCTCTGGCCACAGGATCGCTCCCGGGGCGACAGCGTTCGCCCTCGCTTCAGGGCCGAGTTCCTTGGCAAGAGACTTGGTGAGGGAGACCAGTCCGCCTTTCGCAGTGGAATAGACCAGATAATTCTTGAGCGGCTTTTCGGCATGGATGTCGACGATGTTGACGATGCATCCGTGGTTTTTTTTCAATTGAGGGGCGGCTGCCTGGGAAAGAAAGAGCGGCGCCTTGAGATTCGTTCCGATGAGGTCGTCCCATGCGTTTTCGCCGATTTCCCCGAGTTGGGTGGGAAAGAAACTCGAAGCATTGTTGATCAGCACATCGAGCCTGCCGAACCGGTTCACCGTTTCGGAAACCATGCCGGGCAGGCAGGAGAGGTTGAGCAGGTCTGCCTGGATCAGCGCGACGGAATTCTTCCTGATTTCGTTGAGCTCGTCCTGAAGCGCGCGCGCTTCCCGGGCGGAAGACCGGTAATGGATCATGAGATCTGCGCCTCTGGAATGAAGCCTGCGGCAGATCGAAGCGCCAACCCTTTTTG
>JABEVD010000189.1 GCA_013044025.1 Burkholderiales bacterium | reverse complement strand
CTGATCTCATCCTGCTTCTGCTTTTCCTCGCGTGCTTTTTTCAGCGCGATATCGGGGTTCGGCTTCTGGACTTCCGGGGGAGGGGGCAAGGGTTTCACCGGCTTTGGCGGCTCGGGCTTCTGAACAGGTCGCCTTTCCGGATGCCTTTCCGGAACCGGAGGAGGGGGGAGGTCCTTCCAGATCTGCGCTTCCAGCGCGACCGGTTCGCTCGTCTGCCAGCGGAATCCGAAAATCAGGATGGCCAGCAGGGCGAGGTGGACCGAAAGCGCCAGGAACGCGGCAGGAATCTTCCTTTCATTCATTTCGAATAGGGCTTGGCGAGGAGACCGACTTTCTTCACCTGCTGCGCTTCGAGGATGTCCATGACCTTGATCACTTCCTCGTAGCGGACCGACTTGTCCGCGGAAATCACCACCGGCTGGTCCGGGTTCTGCTCCTGTTTCGACTTGATTTCGCTGACCAGTTCGTCGCGGTTGAGCGGAACCTGCTCGGAGGACTTCGATCTGTCCCTGAGGAAAAGATCTCCGTTTTCATGGATGATGACTTCCATGGGGGCGACCGGTGTCTTCAGCGATTGACCGACCTGCGGAAGATTGATTTCTCCGGGATTGATCATCGGCGCCGTGACCATGAAGATCACCAGCAATACCAGCATCACGTCGATGTAGGGAACGACGTTGATCTGGTTCATCTGGCGGCTCGGCCGCCTCGCTCCGAGGCTCATGCCCTGCCCGCCTGACGCTGCAGCACGTTGGAGAGCTCTTCCATGAAGCTGTCGAAGCGGGTGGCGAGCCGGTCGACTTCATGGGAATAGCGGTTGTAGGCGACCACGGCCGGGATCGCGGCGAACAGGCCGATGGCGGTGGCGACCAGCGCTTCTGCGATGCCAGGGGCGACATGGGCGAGGGTGGCCTGCGCGACATTGGCGAGTCCCCTGAATGCGTTCATGATCCCCCAGACCGTGCCGAACAGTCCGACATATGGGCTCACCGATCCCACCGTGGCGAGGAAGGAAAGATGCGCTTCCAGTCCGTCCATTTCGCGTTGATAGGTGGCGCGCATGGCGCGTCTCGTTCCTTCCATCACCGCGACATTGTCCATCCCCGGCTGGCGCCGCAGCTTCAGGAATTCGCGGAATCCGGATTCGAAGATCCTTTCCATGCTGCCCGTTCCATGCCTGCCCGAAGTGGCGTTCTGGTAGATCGCATTGAGGTCTGAACTGCTCCAGAAATCGCGTTCGAATTTCTCGGTCTGCTTGTTGGCTTCGCGGATCGAAAACATCTTCATGAAGATGTGCCACCAGGAAAGCAGCGACACCAGCATGAGGAGGGCGAGAATGGCCTGGACGACCACGCTGGCGTGCGTGATCATGCCGACGAAAGAAAGATCGCTGGTGATTTGCATGTTCAGATTTCCAGTTTTGCCCGGATCGGCGCAGGAACGCTCACCGGTTTGAATGTATCGGTCGCCGCGCAAACCAGGCCGACCTTTCCGCTCGCGAGCCGCTCGCTGCCGCGAAGCACGTCCTGTTTGAAAACCATCAGACTTCTCCCCATAGATTCGATTTCCACGCCAATTTCCAGCAGATCGTCGAGGACCGCCGGCTTGTAATAGGTGATTTCAAGAGAACGGACCACAAAAAAAACCTGATGATCCCTCATCAGGCCCTGATTCGAAAAACCGATGGCTCTCAGCCATTCGGTCCGGGCGCGTTCCATGAAGTCCACATACCGGGAATGGAAAACCACTCCGCCGGCATCCGTGTCCTGATAATAGATCCTGACCGGCAATGCAAAGTTCAAAGCAGCGTCCCCTGTGCGATTCCGAAATGCCTGTATGCGGAAACGGTGGCGATTCTACCACGCGAGGTCCTCTGGATGTAGCCCTGCTGAATGAGATAGGGCTCGATCACGTCCTCGATGGTGTCGCGCTCTTCTCCGATGGCGGCCGCCAGATTGTCGAGCCCGACCGGCCCGCCGGAGAATTTCTCGAGGATGGCGGAGAGCAGCTTCCTGTCCATCAGGTCGAATCCCGCCGCATCGACGTCCAGCATGGAAAGCGCGGCATCGGCGACTTCCACGGTGACCACGCCGTCGGCCTTCACTTCCGCGTAATCCCGCACCCTTCTGAGGAGGCGGTTGGCGATTCTCGGCGTGCCGCGCGAGCGCTTCGCGATTTCGGTCGCGCCTTCTTCCGAAATGCGGATTCCGAGCAGGGCTGCGGAGCGGGAAACGATTCTGGCGGGTTCCGGGACCGAATAGAATTCGAGGCGGGCGACGATGCCGAAGCGGTCCCTGAGCGGATTGGTGAGCATGCCGGCACGGGTCGTCGCACCCACCAGGGTGAAAGGGGGAAGGTCGAGTTTCACCGAGCGCGCAGCCGGGCCCTCCCCGATCATGATGTCGATCTGGTAGTCTTCCAGCGCCGGATAGAGGATTTCCTCGACTACCGGGCTCAATCTGTGGATTTCGTCGATGAACAGCACGTCGTGCGGTTCGAGGTTGGTGAGGATCGCGGCGAGGTCTCCCGCCCGCTCCAGGACCGGCCCCGAAGTCTGCCTGAGGTTCACGCCCATTTCCCGGCTGACGATATGGGCGAGGGTGGTCTTGCCGAGCCCGGGCGGGCCGAAAAGCAGCACATGATCGAGCGTCTCGTGGCGCTTTTTCGCCGCTTCCATGAAGATCTGCAACTGTCCGCGGATTTTCTCCTGCCCGACGTAATCGTCGAGCAGCTTCGGGCGAAGCGCCCGCTCCATGGCCTCTTCCTGATGGGAAGCCTGGCCCGAAATCAGGCTGTCGCGCTCGATCAAGACGCTCTCCCGGAAAGGATCCTGAGGCCCATGCGGATGGCGTCACCGGTGGAGAGGGAGGAATCGATTTTCGAAACCGTCTGCGCGACTTCCCGTTCGCTGTATCCCAGCGCGATGAGCGCATTCCTCACGTCCTCGGATGGGGATGCGACAGGCGCTGCCGGGCCGTCGAGCTTGTCGCGCAATTCGAGCAGCAATCTTTCCGCGGTTTTTTTGCCCACGCCCGGAATCCGGGTCAGCCTCGCAGCTTCTCCTCCCTGCACCGCTGCGCAAAGTTCGGAAATGGACAGTCCGGAGAGCACCGAGAGCGCGAGCTTCGGTCCCACTCCGCTGATTCTGAGGAGGAGCCTGAACACGCGGCGCTCTTCCTGGCTGGAAAAGCCGTACAGCACATGAGCGTCTTCGCGGATCGAAAGGTGGGTGAAAAGGGAGACCGCTTCGCCGGTGGCCGGAAGCGTGTAGAAGGTGCTCATCGGCACGTCGAGTTCGTATCCGACTCCCTGCACGTCGACCAGGATCATCGGCGGATTCTTTTGCTCGAGCTTCCCTGTGATCCTTCCGATCATGATCCTGCCATCCTCCTGTAATTGCCGAGGCCCGCATGCGCATGGCAGATCGCGCAGGCGAGCGCATCAGCGGCATCGGCCTGGGGATGCGCGGAAAGATTCAAAAGCCTTTTGACCATTTCCTGTACCTGTTCCTTGGCCGCATGCCCTTTTCCCACCACCGCCTGCTTGACCTGCAATGCGGTGTATTCGGAAACGGGCAGCTCCCGCATCACTGCGGCGCAGATCGCGGCGCCCCGCGCCTGTCCGAGCAACAGGGTCGACTGCGGGTTGACGTTGACGAAAACCTTTTCGATCGCCGCTTCATGCGGGCCGTGCTCCGCGACCACGTCGGCGATTCCTTCGAAGATGCATTTGAGCCTCACGGGAAGCGCTCCCTCCGGGGTCCGGATGCAGCCGCTCGCGACATAGGAAAGCTTCTGTCCGGTTTTGTCCAGGATGCCGAATCCCGTGATGCGCAATCCCGGGTCGATGCCCAGGATCCTGACCGTGCTCACTCCTCGATGACTGCGGTGGTATAGACTTCCTGCACGTCGTCGAGGTTTTCCAGCGCGTCGAGCAGCTTCTGCATCTTCGTTGCATCGTCTCCGGAGAATACCGTTTCGTTTTCAGGGCGCATCGTGACTTCGGCGAGTTCGGGCTTCATCCCGGAAGCTTCCAGCGCCTTTTTCACTGCCTCGAAATCCTGCGGGGAAGTGAGGATCTCGAAGCTTCCGTCTTCCTGACCCACCACGTCTTCCGCGCCTGCATCGAGCGCAACCTCGAAGAGCTTTTCCTCGTTGGTTTCGGGCGCGAAAATCAGTTGTCCGCAATGCCTGAAAAGGAATGCGACCGATCCATCGGTGCCGAGGTTGCCCCCGTACTTGGTGAAGGCGTGACGAACGTCCGCCACGGTTCTCACCCGGTTGTCGGTGAGACAGTCGACCATGACGGCTGCGCCGTTGATGCCATACCCTTCGTAGCGGATTTCCTCGTAATTCACGCCTTCCATGTCGCCTGTGCCGCGCTTGATGGCGCGCTCGACATTGTCCTTCGGCATGTTGTTGTCATAGGCCTTGTCGACGGCGAGCCTGAGCCTCGGGTTGGAATTGATGTCTCCTCCGCCCATTTTCGCCGCTACCGTGATTTCCTTGATGAGGCGGGTGAAGATCTTGCCGCGCTTGGCGTCGGTCGCCGCCTTCTTGTGCTTGATGTTCGCCCATTTCGAATGCCCTGCCATATGCTGCCCTCAGATCTCGTTGAATTGCGCCATTTTATCAGAGAGACGCCAGGGAATCCTCCCCCCCTCCCTGAAAGGGACGAGCTTCTCCCCGCCGAAGGGGAAGGATTCTTCCACCGTCCATTCTTCGCGCACCAGCGTGATCTTTCGCCTGTTCCTGGGCAATCCGTAAAAATCCGCTCCATGAAAGGAGGCGAATCCTTCCAGGCGATCGAGCTCGCCCGCCTTGTCGAATGCCTCTGCATAGAGCTCGATGCCGGCATGCGCGGTATAGATTCCCGCGCAGCCGCAGGAAGATTCCTTCGCGGATTTCGCATGCGGCGCGCTGTCCGTGCCGAGGAAATATTTGGGGCTGCCCGAAATCGCCGCCTCGATGAGCGCAAGCCGGTGCGATTCGCGTTTGAGCACCGGAAGGCAGTAATGATGGGGACGAATTCCGGCGGAGAAGATCGCATTGCGGTTCAGGAGGAGGTGATGCGCGGTCAGCGTCGCTGCGACATTGGGGCCGCAGGAATCGACGAATTCCACCGCATCCCTGGTCGTGACATGCTCGAACACCAGCTTGAGATCCGGGAGCAGATGCAGCAGGGGGGAGAGCATCCTTTCGATGAAGACCTTCTCGCGATCGAAAATGTCGACCGTGGGATCGGTGACCTCGCCGTGCACCAGAAGCGGCATTCCGCAGGCTTCCATTGCATACAGCGCCGCCTGGCATTTCGAAAGATCGGTGACGCCCGAATCCGAATTCGTGGTTGCGCCGGCGGGATAGTATTTCACCGCGTGGACGATTCCGGACTGCTTCGCGCGCTCGATTTCCTCAGGTTGCGTGTTGTCGGTGAGGTAGAGCGTCATCAGCGGTTCGAATTCAGAACCTTGCGGCAGGGCTTCGAGGATTCTCTCGCGGTAGGCTGCCGCATCCTCGACTTTCGTGACCGGTGGCTTCAGGTTGGGCATGACGATGGCCCGTCCGAATCTTGCCGCGCTGTGGGCGAGCACATCGCGCATTGCAGGCCCATCCCTGAGGTGCAGGTGCCAGTCGTCCGGCATGGTGATGGTGAGCATGGAATTTTCCTGACAAAAGTGCATTTTACATCAAGAATCTTCCTTGACAAGGCGCGATTCGTGGAGTAAAAAACTATGGCACCCGTTTTCAGGATCGGGCGGTTCGGGGGATCCCGTTTTTTTTGGCTACCAGCAGATGCATCATGGCAACAGGTACGGTAAAGTTGTTCAATGATTCCAAGGGATTTGGCTTCGTCACCCCGGATGACGGGAGCGAAGATCTGTTCGCGCATTTTTCGGCGATCAACATGAACGGCTTCAAGACCCTGAAGGAAGGGCAGAAAGTCAGTTTCGAAGTGGTGCAGGGTCCGAAAGGCAAGCAGGCACAGAACATCCGGGCGGCCTGAGCATTCACCGCCCTGCTGCGGGCTTTTTCACGGGGAGTCGCACCATCCGCAATCAATGGATTTTCGGGGGCGCCGTCCTGTTGCTCGCTCTGTGGCTGGTGCATGCCTATGTCGCTGCACTCGCCTGGGCGGGCGTGGTCGCCCTTGCGAGCTGGCCGCTCTACAGACGCTTTTCCCTGATCCTTCCGGGCAGGACGAGGCGCTGGGCGCCTGAGATTTTCATCCTGCTCGTCACCACGCTGTTTCTGGCGCCGCTCGTCTATGCCATCGCCGCCATCGGGCACGAGGCTGCGCTGCTGGCGGGCGCGCTCTCCGAAGCGCAGTCGAAAGGGCTTCCTCCGCCGGAATGGCTTTCCAGGATTCCGTTCGCAGGCAAGACCCTGCTCGCCTGGTGGGGGAGGGTGCTTTCCACTCCGGGCGGTTTCACGGAATGGTTTCGGCAGATCAATCAGGGGCCGGTGCTCGGCTGGATCAAGCTGTTCGGTTTCGAGATGGTGCATCGTTCGATCATGTTCGCCATCACCCTGGTCGCCCTGTATTTCCTGTATCGCGACGGCAATGCGCTTTCCCTGCGCATCCTTTCCCTGGTTCAGCGCGTTCTCGGTCAGCCCGGCAAGCAGCATGCGAGCCGGACTGTGGCGACGATCAGGGGAACGGTGAACGGCCTGGTCGTGGTGGGACTCGCGGAAGGGCTCCTGCTCGGCATTTCCTACGCATTCGCAGGCATTTCCTCCCCGGCGCTCTGGGGCGCGCTCACCGGCCTGCTTTCCGTGGTTCCCTTCGGCATGCCCGCGCTCTACGGCGGCGTGGCGCTGGTGCTTTTCGTGCAGGGCCAGACCACGGCCGCCCTGCTCATCCTGGTCTGGGGAACGCTGGTGATGCTGGTATCCGATCATATCGTGCGCCCACTGCTCATCGGCGATTCTGTCGAGCTGCCGCTGCTCTGGATCATTCTCGGCATCCTGGGCGGAATCGAGAACTTCGGATTGCTCGGGCTTTTCCTGGGACCCGTCATCATGGCTTCCATGGTGGCGCTCTGGCATGAATGGACAAATGTTCGAGATCATTCTGTTTGAGCCGGAAATTCCGCCCAATACCGGCAACATCATCCGGCTTTGCGCAAATACCGGCACCGTCCTGAACCTCGTCGAGCCGCTGGGCTTTACTCTGGAAGACAAGCAGCTTCTCCGCGCAGGCCTCGATTATCACGAATTCGCCAGCATCCGGGTGCATCCTGACTGGCAAAGCTGTCTGCAGCATTTCGAGGGCAGGCGTCTTTTTGCCGCTTCGACCCGGGGTGGGGTCCGCCACGATGCGGTTTCCTACGAGGAAGGAGATGTCTTCGTGCTGGGGCCCGAGTCGCGCGGACTTCCATCCGAAATCCTTTCTTCCTTCCCCGAAGGGCGCAGAATCCGCATCCCGATGCTGCCAGAAAGCCGCAGCCTCAATCTTTCCAATTCCGCCGCAGTGCTGGTGTTCGAGGCATGGCGACAGGCCGGTTTCAGGGGCGCCTCTTCTGCGGGGGTCCTGCCCAAAGCGATCTGATCTCCCTTCATCCTGCCTGCCAACCCACTGCATTGAAAACATTGTTGACGATGTGGTTTTGCATTATGATTGATTTTGCGAATCAAATTGCGCCCCGGGGCGGGATTTGGGCGTGTGGTTTCAGGCAAAACGGCATGGTACAGGAGTCAGGAAAGAAATGAACGCGACGCGAGTGGATCTGATCAGCAAAAGGGCGCGGGAGATGGCGAAAAGCGGGAAGTTCGAGGACTGCCTCAGCATCGAGATGGCCTTGCGCCGCGAAGGATTCAGGGAGGCGAAGGACTGGTTGCGCGAGGACTCGGTCAGGAACGAACTCAACCTGCTGTGCAGGGAGGCAAGGGGCTCCTGAATTCGGAAGCCCTTGCCCGATTTTCATATTTTCAAAAAAATCAGACTGAAAAAAAACGGTATGACTTTTGTCATCTAACCGTCATAATCGGCCTCTATACTTGGCCTGACCCAGCATACCGGATCAGGCCACCATGGATGCATATTCCCCTCATCGTTCTCCCGGCGAATTTGAATCGCCGACCATCCTGCAACTGACTCTGGGCGTAAGCCACGTGTCTCCGGAAGCGCAGGTGGGCGACATTCTCGAAATGTTCCGCTCGAGTTCCGATCTTTCGCTGCTCCCCGTGATCGGGGAAGATGGCGAATTTTTTGCCGCGATTTCGCGCCGCAGCTTCCTCAATTTCATGACGCAATCCTATACCCTGGAGCTGTTTTCCAGGAAGACCGTCGAAGCGCTTTTCCAGTTGAAACCCGAGATCGGCGAAGTTCCGATGCTGGTTCAGTCCGGCGCACGGGTCGATCAGGCCATGCGCGAGTACCTGAGATGCGATCCGGAAATGAGGCATGAAGCGTTGCCGGTGCTGGACGGGAAGCGTTTCGTGGGCATCGTGACCCTCACCGACATGATGATGAGCCTGACCGAATCCCAGGAAAAGCTGATCGACGTGATGCAGGACCTGAGCGCACGCCTCAACGAGGAGGTCGCGCATGCCGCCATCCTGCAGCGGAATCTCTTGCCCAATTCGGAAATCAGCCTTCCAGGGGTGAGGGGAATGGCCACCCTGGTGACTTCCTCTGAAGTCGGCGGGGATTTTTACGATTATTACGTGGTGAACGACCGCTGGGTGGTGATGCTGATCGGAGACGTGAGCGGTCATGGCGTTGCTTCCGGAACCCTGGTGAGCGCGGCGAAAGCCGGGGTGAACCTGCTTTCCGACGAAGGAGAGCGCAATCCCGGCGTCATCCTCAATCGCCTGAACCAGGCGTTGCTCAAGATCGGCAACCAGCGTCTGTTGATGACCATGTTCGCCGCAGCCCTCGACACCTGTACCGGAGAGTTGCTCTACGCCAACGCCGGTCACCAGTTTCCCTATTTCTTCAGCCGCGAGGCTGGGGAAATGCTGCCGCTGGAGGCGGGCGGTCTGCCGCTTGGAAAATCCGGATCGACCACCTATCCCGCAATCGAAATGCACATGGGACTCGGAGACAGGCTGTTCATGTATACGGACGGATTGCTCGAGGAGGTCGATCAAGAAGGGCAGGAATTCGGCTACGACAGGCTGGAGGAATACCTGGCGGGGCATTTCACGGTGGAACCCGCAGTGATTGCAGAGTCTTTGCTCGATTCGCTTCGAAGTTTCGTGTGCGGGAAGAAATTCGAGGACGACGTGACGGTTTTCTGCGTGGAACACCACGAAAGGCTGCAGGGGGTCCCTCAGGAGACGGCCGAAGAGGAGGCGCCCGGACTCGTGCGCATCGCCGAATCCTTCTACCGCAAGAAGACGGACAGGCTGATGCCGAGGATTTCGAGGCAACATGTGATTTTCCTGGCCGAAGACGCTTTCGCGGATCTACTGCCGAGAATGGCCCGGGACGGGATCCGCCGCGTTCTGCCGCGAAGGGATGCCACCGTGCAGCGGCTCGGCTGGAAGGCGCTGCTTTCCCAGCACGAAGACCATCAAGGCGGCGATCTCGAGCGATTCCTGCAAAGGGGCGTGCGCGAATTTCGCCTGGAGCATTCCGCGGACAAGGATTTTCTGATCCAGGAGGCGGCAGCCTGGCTGGAGGAATCCGGCCTCGTTTGCGAAGAGCGCATGGATGCGATCGTCATCCTCATGGACGAGCTGATCGAAAACGGGCTGTATGCTGCGCCTCGAGATGGCAAGGGGAGGGCGCTCTATGCCAAAGGGACAGAGCGCATCCTCGCTTCGAGCGAATGCCTGAAATTCAACATCGGCCTTGCGAACGGATTCGTCGGACTGCAGGTCACCGACGACTGGGGAACGCTCACGCCTGCGGTTTTCCTCAACCGCCTCGTCGCCCACAGCGAAGGCAATGGCCTCATCGCCGGAGAAGGCGGGGCGGGTCTCTACATCATCTGGAAACTGAGCGACTATCTGCAGATCCGCGTTCATCCGCGTCACAGGACGCAGGTCACGGTGCTGCTCGACCTGACTGCGCCATTCTCGCCGGAAGAAGGCAAGGGTTTCCAATTCATCTATCACAACGACATCCACGAGAACCTGGAAAATGAATCAAACAGCATTCCAAGTTACGCCTGAACCATCATCCGACACGAAAGTATCGAAAATGAGCCAATCAGCGTTTGAAATCTCGCCTGAAGCAAACGAGGGCGCCATGCTGCGCTTCAGCTTGAAAGGCAATGTGGATGCCCATGCGGCCAATGCGCTCGCAGGGCTTTACGAACTCCCGGAAGGGGAAGTGAAACTCGATTTCTCCGAAGTGCAGCGGGTCAACTCCAAGGGCCTCGGTCTGCTGCTCAAGCTGTTCGAGCACAGCGAGCAGCGTGGCGTATCCATGAGGGTGCACAATGCCAACCGCATGACCAGCATGCTCTTCAAGATGACCAATATCGAGCGCTATCTTGCAGACGGGGTGAAGCCCTCTTCCGCGCCGCGGGCGGTGAACGTCAATCCGGTCAGGGTTGCCTCTCCCCAGTCCGCTTCCCTCGATACGGAGGGAAAGCTGCGCTTCATGGCCAACATGCAGAACAGCCAGCAGGCGAACGGATGGTATCTCTTCAACAGCTATCTGCAAAGGAAGATCAGCAGGGAAATCTTTCTCGACCTGGTCTATGCCTCCTGGGAAGGGGAATCCGCGCCTTCCTCGGCCAATTTCGCATTCGCTCCTCCTTTCCAGTCCACCTTTCTCATGCTCGAGCACGGCTTTCAGGTGGTGGCGAGGCTCGCCGAGCAGGCCGACGAAATCACGGTATTGGCGAGAGCGGACGATCCGAGAGGCGGGCTTGCCGATTTCAAGGGCGCTACGGTCGTCACCGAATCGAAGGACAGCTTCGTTTATCTGCTGGGGCGTTTCCTGCTCGACGAGGCAGGTCTTCCTTCTGAACAAATGAAATATCAGTTCGCAGGACATGAACTGAAATCGGTGAAATCCCTGCTTGGAGGGGAAGCCGACATGCTGTTCATGGCGACCGAGAATTACCGGAACCTTTCCGGTCTTTCCAGGAGCAGGCTGCGCGTGCTGGACGAGACCGATTCCGGACTCGCCTTTCCGATGTTCTGCGTCTCCCCTTCCAACAGCGCGCTTTTGCCCGGATTGCGCGCCATGCTGCTCGAAATGTCGCAGGACGCAAAGGGAGTTCAGGTGCTTTCAGACCTCGGCATGAAGGGATGGGGAATCCCGGAGCAGGAAGAAATCGAAATGCTTGCCATGCTGTTCCGCCGCTACGTGGGGAGCTGCTGAAGCTCGAGCAGCGTTTCGAATTCCTGCAGAGGCAGGGGGAGGCTGAAATGGTATCCCTGCGCGATCCTGCATCCGTAGGCCGAAAGCAGGATGGCCTGCGATCCCGTTTCCACTCCTTCCGCAACCACCCCCATCCTGAGGTTCTTCGCCATGCCGATGATGGTCTTCACCATGGTTGCATCGTCCTCGTCCCGGTCCGACTCGCTCACGAATGAGCGGTCGATTTTCAGCGTGCTGATCGGGAATCTTCTCAGGTAGGAAAGGCTGGAATAACCGGTCCCGAAATCGTCGAGCGCGATCTGCATGCCGAGGGAGCGGATTTCGTTGAGCGCATCCCCGATCCCCTGCTGGTCGAGCAGCAGGCTTTCGGTGAGCTCCATTTCGAGATTCGATGGCTTCACCCCGGTGTTCCCGATCGCATCCCTGAGAATGTCGAGAAGTTCCCCGGGGCGCATGAATTGCCTCGCCGAAACATTGAAGCTCAATTTGAGATCGAGTCCGCGATCCTGCCAGATCTTCGCCTGCCTGAAGGATTCCCGGATCACCCATTCCCCGATTTCCAGGATGAGGCTGCTGTGTTCTGCGACCGGAATGAAGCGCGCCGGAGAAACCTGCCCCATCGCAGGATGATTCCAGCGGATGAGGGCTTCGCATCCGACGATTTTCCTGCTTTGCAGATCCACCTGGGGCTGGTAATACAGCTCGAATTCGCGCTTCTCCAGCGCCCTGTGGAGCAGTCTCTCCATTTTCAGGCGCTCCACGGTTCGCTCGTGCAGTTCCCTGGTATAGAAATGATAGGTGGCCCGTCCGGAGCGCTTCGCCTGATAGAGGGCTGCATCCGCATGCTTGATGAGGTCTTCCGCATCCCGGCCGTCCTGTGGAAAGATGCTGATGCCGATGCTCGGGGTGACCCTCAGTTCGTCGTCCCCGATGAGGTAGGGCGCGCCCACTTCCTGGATGATCTTGCGCGCGATGTCTGCGGCGACCTCGGAATTGGAGATGTCCTTCAGCATGACCACGAATTCGTCGCCGCCGATCCTCGCCAGCGTGTCGCCTGCGCGGACCGAGCGGAGCAGGCGTCCGGCCACCGTCTGGAGCAGCAGGTCGCCGGCCTGATGTCCGAGCGTGTCGTTGACATCCTTGAAATGGTCGAGATCGAGGTAGAAGACGGCGATGTTGGTTTCGCGCCGCGCCGCATCCCGGATGGCCTGCGCGGTCCTGTCCTGGAGCAGCCTACGGTTGGGCAATCCGGTCAACTGGTCGTGATAGGCGAGGTGCTCGATCTGTTGCGCGGCCTGCCTTTCCTCTGTGATGTCCCTGAACAGGGTCTGGTAACCCGGGCGCCCTTCCAGGAGATGAACCATCCGGATCGAAACGTCGACATCGATGATCCTGCCGCTTCTGGTCCTGTAACGCGACTCGAAATCGATGCGCCCGGACTCTTCCAGAATCCCCCTTTTCATTTCGGCTTCTTCATCGTCTTCGACCGCCTCGAAATCCAGGAGATGCATGCCGAGCAGTTCTTCGCGGGGAATTTCGAGGTGGCGGGCTGCTTCGCGGTTGTGGTCGATCACCCTGAGCTCTTCGTCCAGAAGCAGCAGTCCTTCCGGCATCTGCTCGAAAAGGGACCGGTATTGCTCGCGGACGGCGATGGTCGCCTGTTCCGCCTGTTTTTTCGCCTGGATGTTCTCGATCAGCCAGATGAAATGATCCGGCTCCGCCCCGCTGCGAACCAGGGCGACGGTGATGTGCACCCAGGCATGGCTGCCTCCCCTGCAAAGATAGCGTCTTTCAGCGGAATAGGAGGAGATTTCCCCGTCCAGGATCGATTTCATCAGGGCCTGATCTTCGGCGAAATCTTCCGGGTGGGTCACTTCGCGCAGGCCGAGCCCGAGGAGATCTTCCGCGGGATAATGGAGGGTGTCGCAAAGTGCTCGGTTGACTCTCAGCCATTTTCCATCGTGGGAAACATGTCCGATGCCGATCGCGGCCAGTTCGAAGGTCTGCTGGAAAAGATTTCTTTCCCGCTCGAGTTCTCTTCCGATCAGCGACCGGAAGAGACGCCCGGAAAGATCCTTTTTCATGAGGTTGCGGACTCGTCCTCCCCGCCTGACCCTGCGTTCCATGCACTTCGTACCATCAGCAAAACTTGATGGTGTGTATTTTACCCGGATTGTCGGGTATTGAAATTATGGGTTCTTAAGGTTCCTGCTCCAGAAGCGGCTTGCCCCAGCTTCCTTCGAAAAAGCGCGTCTCCATCGGCTTTCTCGATCTCGGGGCGATTTCCTTTTCGCGGAGCGCCTCGTCGAGGATCTCCGGGGGGGCCGGGTGCCCGATCGCGATCATCGAAAGGCATTCATAGCGATCCGGGATCGAAAAGCTTTGCCTTGCAAGATCCGGATCGAATCCGCCGATCTGGTGTGCTGCCATTCCGCGCGCATGTGCTTCGAGGGCCAGATTTTCGCTCGCAGCGCCTGCGTCGTAATGGGAAAAACGATTCGCTGCATCGCTGGATTCGGAAAGGGAATCGGCAAGGCAAAGCGCCAGCACCGGGGCGTTTTTCGCCCAGATCTTGTTTCCAGGAATGAGGCATTCGAAGGCCAGGTCCCAGGCATTCGGATCGAAATAACGGTCGCAGACGATGTAGCGCCAGGGTTCCTCGCCATTGCAGGAAGGCGCCCATCTCGCCGCTTCCAGGATCACCAGCAGGTCCTCCCTCGGGACGGGTTTTTCGGCATCGAATGCGCGCGGGCTCCAGCGTCCGGCTATGATTTCGTTGAGCGGTTTCATCGATTCATTCCTCGATCAGGCGAAGATAGGGATGGGGTTCGAGGGAAGGATAGTCGGTGTAGCCTTCCTTACCCTCGCTGTACCAGGTCGCAGGATCGGCCTCGTTCAACCTGGATTTTTTGGCGAATCTTTCCGGAAGATCCGGATTGGCGATGAAGAGCCGCCCGAAGGAGACCATGTCCGCTCCCTCGTTTTCGAGCAGCATGTTCGCCTTTTCCAGGTCGAAGCCTCCCCCTGCGATCAGGGTTCCCTTGAAGCGCTGTCTGAATCTCTGGGCAGTATCCTTCAACACATCTCCCTCCTTCAGGTCGTTTTCGAGCGGCTCGATCATGTGCAGATAGCCGATGCCGATTTCGTTCAATCCGGAAACCGCAGTCGAAAACACGATCTGCGGATCCGCGTCGATCATGCCGAAATCCCGGTTCGAAGGGGTGAGCTTCACGCCCACCCTTTCCAGCCCGCAGACTTCTCCGACCGCCCTGGTCGTTTCGAACAGCAGGCGACAGCGGTTCATGCTCATTCCTCCGTATTCGTCCCGCCTGGTATTGCTTCCGGTCTGCAGGAACTGGTCGATCAGGAATCCGCCGCCCGCCTGGATTTCCACTCCGTCGAATCCTGCTGCCATGGCGTTTTCGGCGGCTTGCGAAAAATCGGAGATGATTTTTTCGATCCCGGACTTTTCGAGCATTACCGGCACCGGAAAGTTCCTGAATCCTTCCGGGGTCATGATCCTGCCGAGCGCCGCGATCGGGGAGGGCGCAACCGGATCCATTGCGCCCAGCAGATGGGGCGCGGAAACCCTGCCGCAATGCCAGAGCTGGCAGAAGATTTTTCCGCCTCTTGCATGGACCGCGTCGACCACCAGTTTCCAGCCCGCCACGTGCTCCCTGGAGGCGATGCCGGGGGAATGGGCGAGTCCTCTTCCCTGTTCCGAAATCCATGCGGCTTCCGAAACGATGAGGCCTGCGCCGGCGCGCTGCGCGTAATATTCCGCATTCAGGTTGCCCATCACCCCTTCCTCGTCGGCTCTGGTGCGCGACATGGACGCCATGGCGATGCGGTTGGGCAATTCCAGTTGCCCGATTCTGATCGGTGTGAAAAGGTCGGTCATTTCAGATTCTCATGTCGAAAAGTAGCGCTTCGCCGCATCCGGAAAGCGAAATGGAAGGTTCATCATCGATTCTCGCGCCGTCTCCGGCCGAGAGGGGAATGTTTCCCAGGAAAATCTCGCCCTTGACCACATGCAGGTAGGCTTTGCCGCGCAATGCCTGCGTGATCGGTTCCTCTCCGGGTATGGTCGCATACAGGTCCGTATCCTGATGAATGGAAAGGGATCCTTCCCTGCCGTCCCGGGAGGCGATGAGGCGGAATCTTCCGGACTTTTCATCCTCCGTGAAGTGTTTCTGCTGGTATTCGGGAGGGATGCCGAGCGCATCCGGCAGGATCCAGATCTGCAGAAAGTGCACCGGTTCGGAGCCGGAAGGATTGTATTCGCTGTGCAGGATCCCCGATCCCGCACTCATCCGCTGCACGTCGCCGCGGCGGATGACCGATTCGTTTCCCATGCTGTCGCGGTGGGCGAGTTCGCCTTCGATCACATAGCTGATGATTTCCATGTCCCGGTGCGGGTGCGTGGCGAAACCGGTTCCCGGCGCCACCCGGTCGTCGTTGATGACGCGCAGGCTGCCATGCCCCATCTGCTTCGGATCGTGGTACTGGGAGAAGGAAAAGGTATGGAAACTATCCAGCCAGCCATGACTGGAATGCCCCCTTTGCGCAGACTTCCTGATCAGGATCCCGGAAGGGCTCATCAGCTACCCCCGGATTCGATGTCCTTCCTGACCTGATCCATGTCGAGTCCCTGCGCCTGACGGATCACTTCCTCGAGAATCGGCGGAGGGGGCGCGCCCGCTTCCTTGAAAACCAGGATCTTTTCGCGGAAGATCATGAGGGTGGGGACCGCCTTGATCTCGAATTCCTTCGCGAGATCCGCTTCACGGTCCGCATCGATTTTCGCGAAAACGATCTCCGGGTGGGTTTCGGCCGCGCTTTCGAATACGGGCGCGAAAGCCTGGCTGTTGGAACACCAGGCGGTATAGATCTTGACGACCACGATGTCGTTGCTGACGATCGCATGTTCGAGGCTGAATCGGCTGAATTCCCGGACAGGCATTGGGTTTCCCGTGATACGAAGCAGGTTCGAGTCTAGCATGACGGGATTTTCGAATCCAGAAGGGTGCGGATCATGGCGCGCGCCTTGTGGCGGATTTCCCGGTATTCCGAAGCCGGTTCGGAGTCCGCGACGATGCCGCCTCCCGCCCAGAGGCGAAGTTTCCCGTCCGCGACCGCCATGTTGCGGATCGCAATGCTGCTGTCCAGATTGCCGTCGAAGCCCAGGCGGAAGATCGAGCCGCAATAGATGCCGCGCCGAAAAGGTTCGAGCTCCTCGATGATTTCCATCGCGCGCCGCTTGGGCGCTCCGGTGATCGATCCTCCCGGAAAGGATGCCTTGAGGAGCGAAATGGCGTCTGCCCCGGCTTCGAGTTCTCCGCTCACGGTGCTGACGAGATGATGCACGTTCATATAGCTCTCGATGCCGAAAAGACGGTCCACCCGCACCGATCCTGTCCTGCAGATTTTTCCCAGATCGTTTCTCAATAGATCGACGATCATCAGGTTCTCGGCCCGGTCCTTGATGCTTGCGGCGAGCGCCAGCGCATTTTCTGCATCGGTCCGGGGATCGCAGGATCTCGGCATGGTTCCCTTGATCGGGGAAGTGCTGACCCGGCCATTTTCGACCCGGAGAAACTGCTCCGGGGAGAAACTCAGGATCTTCGCATGCGGATGGGCAAGATATGCGGAATAGGGGGCGGGATTGCGTTTTCTCCCGGAAAGATAAAGCGACCAGGGATCCCCCGAGCAGGGAATTTCGAGCTGTTGCGCGAAATTCACCTGGTAGCAGTCTCCCGCACGGATGTAATTTCCGATTTTTTCGAAGCAGGAAACATATTCGCTCCGGCATGGGGTGATTTCAGGGCGGCCCTGGATCGAAAACGGTTGCCGCGCCGTCCTTTTCGAGGAAATCTTGTCCAGGATTTCTCCGGAATCGTCACGGCTGACCAGGAAGGCGCTTTTTTTTGCATGATCGACCACGATCGCCCGTTCGTAGATTCCAGCGCAGAAATCCGGCATTTCGGAGCCGGGCTTTTGCCTTGTTTCGATTCCCAGGAGGCGAAGCCCGAAATCGTAGGAAAGATATCCGATCGCGCCGCCTGGAAAGGGAAGCAAGCTGCGGGAAGATCCGCTCAGGAATTTTCTCAACAGGCTGAAAGGATCCTGTTCCGAGCTCCAGGATTTTCCCCTTTCACTGATTTCGGTGAGCCCGTTTCGGCTCACCAGGGTGATTTCAGGGTCGAATGCGATGATGTCGCAACCAGTTCCGGCACTGTCGAGAAACACCGGCCAGGGAAGATCGGAAACCGCCTCGAAACAGCTCGCAACATCCCGCCCAGGATAGGGGATTGGCTTCATTTTCCTTCCCAGAGCCTGTCGATGCGCTTGGGCGAGACCGGCGTCGGGGTCTTGAGTTGCTGTGCGAAAAGAGACACCCTGAGTTCTTCCATCATCCATCGGTACTCCTCGAGGTGCGATTTTTCGGCGGATTTCTCGTAGCGCAGCCAGCGCGGAGAGATTTCCGCCATCGCCTGCCTGTCCTTCTCCGGAGAAACCGCGAGCTTTTCGATCCTCATTTTCATCGCCTTGAGGTAGCGGGGAAAGGATTTCAGCCTGGAATAGGAATGGCTCGAAATGAATCCCGGGAAGATCAGGCAGGAGAGCTGCATCTTCATGTCGGAACAGGCCGCATCCCATGCCTTCGGGCAACCGGCATCGAGCTTCCTTTTCACTTCCGGATATTCCTCCGCGATCTCGCCAAGCAGCTTCAGCATTTCCTCTAGTTTCTTCTGCAGCAAGGGTTTTGCGCAGCGCAGCCTTTCCTCGAATTCTTCGCGATTTTTCGGGATTTCTCCCGTCATTTCGAGCGAGATCGTCCTGAGCAGTTCTTCGCGAAAGGCTTCTGCAGGATAAAGGGAGGAATAGCGGAGCGCGAGCGGATTCGGAATGGACTTCGCAAGCTGCGAGAACTGCGCTTTCAGGGCGAGGCGAAGCAGTCTCGCCACGCCGAAAACCGTGCTCTTTTCGGCCTTTTCCCGGGTGTCGGCGAGCACCAGGGACACGCTGTCTCCATCGTCGACCAGGGAAGGATAGCCGGTGAGCTTCAATCCCCCCTTTTCGAATTCGATCCGCTCGGAGAGCTCGCCGAAATTCCATTCGGTGAGGCCGGATTTTTCGAATTTTTTCGAGAAACCGGATTCCGCCTTTTTCCCGAATTGCTTTCTGAGTTCGGCAAGATCCCTGCCCATGCCGATTTCCTCGTTTTTTTCGTCGACGATCCTGAAATTCATTTTCAGGTGATCGGGGATTTCAGGCCAGGCATCTTCCGGAATCGCGACCGATTTTGCCAGCGCTGCGCGCATCGCCGCAAGCAGCGGGCCCTTTGCGTCCATGCAAAGATTCACGTTTTCGGAGACCGGGATCAGCCTGGTCCGGATGGGTTTTGGCAATCCCTTGATGAGAAAGGTGATCTTCTCCCGGATCAGGCCCGGCACCAGGCGCTCGAAATCCTGCTCCTCCACCTGATTCAGAAGATGGAGCGGCAGGCTCACCGTGACGCCGTCCATCACATGCCCGGGCTCGAATCGGTAGGAAAGAGGCAAGCGGTTTCCGCCCGCTTCCATTTCGTCCGGAAATCTTTCCAGCGTCACTTCTTCGGCTTCGTGCCGCATCAGCGTTTCTTTGCCGAGAAAAAGCAGCTTCGGATTTCCCCGCTCGGCTTCCCTTCTCCATTTCTCGAAGGATGCGCCGTTCACGATGCCTTCCGGGATCAGGGCGGAATAGAATTCGTGGAGGCGATGCTCGTCGACCAGCACGTCGTGGCGTCTGGATTTGTGCTCGAGTTCCCCGATTTCCTCGAGGAGCTTCGCATTGTGCAGGAAAAAGGGCGCCCTGGTGTCGAAGTCTCCCCCCACCAGCGCGCTGCGGATGAAGATCTCGCGGGCTGTCTTGGGGTCGATCGGTCCGAAATGCACCTTCCTTTTCGGCTCGATCACCAGCCCGTAGAGCGTGATCTGTTCGTAGGCGCAAACCCTGGCGCCCTTCCTTTCCCAATGCGGATCGAAATGGCTCCTTTTCAGCAGGTGGCCGGCCGCTTCTTCCACCCAGGCGGGATCGATTTCGGCCACCGTTCTCGCATAGAGTCTGGAGGTTTCGGTGATTTCAGCAGCCATCAGCCATTTCGGCTTTTTCTTCAGCTTCGATCCCGGGAAAATCTGGAAGCGGATGCCGCGCGCCCCCAGGTATCTTTCCTCGAATTTCATGCCGAGATTGCCGAGCAGTCCGGTGAGGATCGCCCTGTGTATTTCCTCGTAGGAAGCCGGCTGCTCGTTGGGTTTCATGCCCATTTCGGAAACCTGGGCATGAAGCTGCCCGTGCAGGTCGCGCCATTCCCTCATCCTGAGCGGGGAAAGAAAATGCTTCCTGCATTCCTCTGCATACTTCCGGTTGGAAAGCCGCCCATAAGCCTCGTCGAAATGCTTCCACAGTTTCAGGTAGACCATGAATTCGGAGCGCTCGTCGGCAAAGGGCGCCTGGGCGGCTTCGGCCGCTTCCCGTTTTGCGGAAGGCGCTTCCCTGGGATCCTGGATGCTGAGGGCTGCGGCGATGACCAGCACTTCGGAGAGCGCTCCCTTTGCCGCGAGGATCATCCTGCCGATCCTGGGATCGCAGGGGAGTCTGGCAAGGGAACGCCCGAGCGCAGTGATCTTCCTTCCCTCGTCGACCGCGCCGAGTTCACCGAGGAGCTGGTAGCCGTCCGAAATCATCCTGGGGGAGGGGGGAGCGATGAAAGGGAAATCGGCAATTTCCCCGAGCCGCATGCTTTTCATCTTGAGGATGGCGGCAGCGAGGGAGGTCCTCAGGATTTCCGGATCCGTATATTCCGGGCGGGATGAAAAATCCGCCTCGGAATAGAGCCGCACGCAGATTCCCTGCATCACGCGCCCGCTCCTTCCCGACCGCTGGTTGGCAGAAGCCTGCGAAATCTTCTCGACCATCAACTGATCGACCTTGTTGCGATAGCTGTAGCGGTTGATTCTGGCAAGGCCGGGATCGATCACCACGCCGATGTTGGGGACGGTGAGCGAGGTTTCCGCGACATTGGTGGCGAGCACGATGCGTCTTGCCCCTCCGCTCGAGAACACCCTGTCCTGTTCCTGGACGGAAAGGCGGGAATAGAGCGGCAGGATGTCGTACTTCGAATGCTTTCTGAGCGCTTCCGCAACGCTCCTGATTTCCCGCTCTCCGGGCAGGAAAACCAGGATGTCACCCGGATGTCTTTCCACTTCGTCGACCGCTTTCAGGATCGCCATGTCGAGGTCCGGATCCTCTTCTTCCTCGATCGGGCGGTAGCGGATCTCGACAGGGTAGGAGCGGCCTTCGACCCGGATCACCGGCGCTCCGCCGAAATGCCTGGAGAATCGCTCGGCATCGATGGTCGCGGAAGTGACGACGACCTTGAGGTCGGGGCGCCTGGGAAGCAGGGTTTTCAGGTAGCCCAGCAGGAAATCGATGTTGAGACTGCGTTCGTGCGCTTCGTCCACGATGAGGGTGTCGTAGGCGAGGAGTTGCGGATCGGAGCGGGTTTCCGCGAGCAGGATCCCGTCGGTCATGAGCTTGATGCAGGCATCCTCTCCGGTACGGTCCGTGAATCTCACCTTGTAGCCGACCAGCCGGTCGGATTTCAGCTCCTTCGCAATGCGGTTGGCGATGCTGCGCGCGGCGACTCGCCTCGGCTGGGTATGGCCGATGAGTTTTTCCGCACCTCTGCCGATTTCGAGGCAGATCTTGGGAAGCTGGGTGGTTTTCCCGGAACCGGTTTCCCCGCAGAGGATGACCACCTGGTTTTCCCGGATCGCCCGGCCGATTTCATGACGGATCGCGACGACCGGGAGGGATTCGTCGAATGTCGGGATGGGGAGGATTCTTTTGCGCTTTTCTTCGCTCATGCATCGACCCGGGCAAGGCTGTCATGGAGCACCTTGCGCACCACGTGCACGATGAGGTAGGCGGAAAGATAGCCCGCCAGCACGTCTGCGGGGAAATGCGCGCCGAGCATGATCCTGGAAAAGCCGGTCCAGATGACGAAGAATATCCCGATTTTTCTGAAAAAAGGCGAAAGCATCGGCCAGAAGCTCGCCACCGTCAGCATGGCGAAGGAAGCATGTCCGGAAGGGAGGCTGTGGTGGTATTCCGGTTTGCCGAAGACATGCACGCTCCCCTGGGGCAGGGCGAGCAGCGGTCTCGGGAAGTCCAGCCAGGGTTTCACGATCTGCAGCATCTGACCATCGAGCATGAAGGCGATGGCGAAAACGGAAATCGCGAACAGCCATCTCGGCGCGGTTCTCCGGTCCGCATCTCCTCCAGTGAGGCTTCCGATGGCGAACAGGCAGGCGAAACCCAGAAAGACCGGGAAATTCTCGTGCCCGGCGAGCAGGGTTCCTGCCAGCATGAAGCGATCCGACCAGATCGTGTGCAGTCCGTTGATCGCATGGAAGAGCCAGACATTGGCGCCTCCCCAGTCGTAGAGGATTTCCTTCATCCGAACAGGGCCAGGAGCCAGAGGGAGACGCCGCCTGCCGCCGAGACCATCGCGATCGAGAACAGCCATTTTTTTCTGGTGAGCGCGGT
>JABEVD010000188.1 GCA_013044025.1 Burkholderiales bacterium | reverse complement strand
TGCCGGTATTCCTGATGATCATTTGCAATTTCTGGGCTGAATGAAACCGTATAATGATCCGCTTGAATCATTCCAGATTCAAGACCTCCCATCCTTGAGCTATAATAGTATACCAAACATGTCGGTTATTATTCATCCGGAGGGAGGTGCGAGATGAACAAATCCATGTTGATCGGACTGGTGGGCGGCGCAGCGGCGGCAACTGCAATCGGCGGGATAGCCGGTTACGAGGTGCTGCACCATGGAGGTCCGAAATATGCGGAAGTGTTGAGCGTGCGACAGGTGAACGAGGCTGTCCGCATGCCGCACAGGGTTTGCAGGGAAGTGGCGGTTTCGAGAGAAGCGCCAGTCCAGGACAGCAGCAGAGTCGCGGGAACTGCGATCGGTGCACTGCTCGGCGGCGTTTTGGGCAACCAGATCGGCGGCGGAACTGGCAGGACGCTGACGACGATCGCAGGAGCCGCGGCAGGCGGTTATGCGGGTAACGAGGTGCAGGGCAATATGCAGCGTTGCGACAGACAGACCGTCATGGAACAGCGCTGCAATACGGAATATTCGACGCAGCACAAGCTCCTCGGCTACAACGTCACTTATCGTCTTGGCGCGAAAACCGCAACGATCCGGATGGACCATGATCCGGGCCCCCGCATTCCGGTGAGAAACGGCCAGCTCGTCTTGACCCAGTTGAGCGACAATCCTTCCTGAGCGTTCCACGGCTGCAAACCGGCCGTTCCATGCGCGACAGCGCAAAAGCCGATCGGTTGCCGGTCGGCTTGTGGCCTGTATTGACGGCGCAATGTTCGGAAGTCCCAAAGATTGGCTGCGATGTAAAAATTCCCTGAATGGATGGAATGGCTGGGCTGGATCAGGGTCCAACCGGTAAATGCCGCGATGAAGCGGCGTGGGAAAGGCAGCCCTTTCATCTGCCCATTAACCGGAGGAGAGATCATGAAAATCGCTTTGGCAGTTGTTTTATGTGCACTATCGCCTGCCGCCCTGGCTGCGTCGGGTTATGTGAAAATCATCTCGCCCCAGGACGGGGCGATCGTGAATTCCGCGGATACCCTGCATGTGAAGTACGAGACCAAATTCGCTCACATGGGAGACCATGTACATCTCTATATCGACGGTCAGGACCATGAGACCCTGAGGAATCTCACCATACGCACCACGCAGGACATATACAGCGACGGAAAGTGGAGCGTGGTGAGCAGGGAGATGGACGGGAAAAAAGCCGCGCCTCAGCTCGCACCGGGCAAACACAAGATCTGCGTCGGGGTCGTGGACAAGGCGCACAATCCTACCGGCCTGGAAAAATGCATCGAGGTGACTGCGCAGTAAGCAGGCCGTAGCCCTTTCGTGAAGAGCTATACTTTCTTCCAGACAGGGAGAATGCGAAAGGGCTTTCGATGAATGAGGACGGGGATCTTTCCTTGAAGGGATTTTCCCATTTCCTCGTGACCGTTTCGCTGATGGCTGCCACGGTGATGCAGTCGCTGGACATGACGATCGCGAACGTGGCGCTACCCAGGATGCAGGGGGCGCTTGCTGCGACGCAGGACGAGATGGGCTGGGTGCTCACCTCCTACATCATCGCTGCGGCCATCATGCTTCCGCTCACAGGCTGGCTCGCCGGCAGATTCGGAAGGAAGAGGATCCTGCTGCTTTCGATACTGGGCTTCACGATTTCCTCTGCATTATGCGCGGCATCCACCACCCTCCCGGAAATAGTGGCTTTCCGCTTCCTGCAGGGAGCGTCCGGTGCGGCTCTGGTTCCACTTTCCCAGGCAGTGCTTTTCGACATCAATCCAAGGGAGAAACACGGCTCAGCGATGGCTGTCTGGGGGATCGGCGTGACCATCGGCCCGATCCTGGGACCGATGCTGGGCGGCTGGCTGACAGACGATTACAGTTGGCATTGGGTCTTTCTCATCAACCTTCCCGTCGGCGCAATGGCCATGCTGGGCGTCGCAGCATCCATGCCGGAGACGAAAAACGGCGGGCGGGACTTCGATTTTTTCGGATTTGTCCTGCTCGCGGTCAGTATCGGCGCCTTCCAGCTTTTTCTCGACCGCGGGCAATTGAAGGACTGGTTTCATTCCACTGAAATCGTCCTCGAGGCGATGACTTCTCTCGTCGCGCTGTACTGTTTTCTCGTGCATTCCGCCACCATCGATCGGCCCTTTCTGCGCCCCGCACTGTTTCTTGACCGAAATTTCGTCGCAGCCAATCTCATCGTTTTCCTGATCGGGGCGATATTGTTCGCGACGCTCGCCCTGCTGCCCCCCATGCTGCAAAACGAGATGGGGTATCCGGCCATGAGGAGCGGGTTCGTGATGGCGCCGCGCGGTGTGGGGTCGATGATCGGCATGATCGTCGTGGGGAGAATGATCGGGAAGATCGAATCCAGGCTGATCATCGGGTTCGGGCTTTTGCTGACCGCGATCGCCCAGTGGCAGATGACGAAATTCGATCTGATGATGGGAGAAGCCCCGGTCGTCTTTACCGGCATCGTCCAGGGACTGGGCGTGGGCTTCGTCATGGTTCCCCTTTCGACGATGGCCTTCGACACCTTGCCCCCTCAGCTTCTCGACGAGGGAACCACTTTCTACAATCTGATGCGCAACATCGGGAGCTCGATCGGTATCTCCGTGGTCAATGCGCTTCTGATCCGCGACACCCAGGTGGTTCATTCCTCCCTGGTCGAATCCGTCACGCCCTTCATTGCGCAGGAATTCACGATCGGCTCGCGCACCTTCGATCTCGGAACCCTGCAAGTGATGGCATCCCTGGACCGGACGATCGGGCGCCATTCGGCCATGATCGCCTATCTCGACGACTTCAGGCTGATGATGCTGGTCACTTTGGCGATCATCCCGCTGCTGGCCTTCCTGCGCCCTGCGGCTCGGGAACCGGAAAAGCGCAGGGCCGTATCAATCGAATGAGGTCAGTAGTCCGTTTCGATCCCGAAAGTGTTGAACACCATGTCCTCGGCCACGTTCTGCGCAGCATGGTGCACCGCTTCCAGGATTTCCGCATCGGACCAGCCGAGCGAATGGAGGTCCCCGATGCGGCTCCTTTGCAGTTTCTTCGGCGCCTTGAGCGCATCGATCACGTAAAGAAGCAGCGCCTTTTCCTTTTCGCCGAAAGGAGCATTCGCCGCATCTTTCAGGGTCAGGTCCACCTGTTCCTGCGTCCAGCCTGCATGGTTGATCAGCATCGCCCGGTTGAATCCGACGCAGTATTCGCATTCCTGTCTTTCGGAAACCAGCATGCGGATTGCAGCGAGCAGGGGAGCGCTCAGAGTGGGGTGTTGCATGTAGATCGAAATCTGGTTCCAGATGTTTTCCAGCAATTCCGGGCTCGAACTGTAGATCTTCATGGCGTTCGGCACGAAGCCAAGCGTGGAGGCGATTTTTTCGTAAATTTCAGCGACCTTGCCCTGCGCATCGATGGGGGATACGGTTTCGATATAAGCCATCATTTTCTCCTTTTGCATACCGACCGTGCGGTATGTTGTTGCCGTCAAAAAAAGGCCTTTCGGCCAGCCAGAACTACTTTGAGATTCGCAGACTCGCCACGTAATCGTGGAGTTGCATCATGCAGGAGCGGAAGGAATCGACCGACTGCATGTTCTTCGCGATGCCGATGCAGCCTTCCCATGCCGAGACGATGAACAGCGCTGCGGATGCGCAATCGACTTCCGGGCGGACTTCTCCCTGCCCTTTTCCCTGCAGCAGCGCCCATTCCACCGTGTCCCTCCAGTTTCTCAGGATGCCGTTGAGCCTCGACTTGAATTCCGGATCGAGCGGGCTCATCTCCTGCATCAGATTGTTCAGCGGGCAACCCAGGGTCGCGAAATCGGGCGGGGCAAGTTCGTCGATATGCGCGATCAGGTAGAGAAGCGCTTCGAAAGGCTTTTCGCTTTGCCGGATCGGCGCGAACAGCAGCCTTGCCAGATTTTCGCCGATCACTTCCTCGATCACCGCGAGCCCGAGCGCCTGCTTGGTCGGAAAATGGTGATACAGGGCGCCCTTGGTGAGCCCGGTATCCTTGAGGATGTCGGCGATGCTCGCCGCCTGAAATCCCTTGCGGTGAATCTCGCAATAGGCCGCCTGCAGGATGGTGTTGCGCGATGGTTCGGCTTGTCTGGTTTCCATGCCTCAAATATATACCGACCGGTATGGATGAGTCAACGCGGAATGCGCGAAACGATTCATTTCATGATCCTGAGTACGGGAATGCCCCCGACATCCTTCAGGGGAAGGTAGACCCTATGGGTGCCTGGATCGACTGCGACCACATGGGCATCGTCCCCGATCTTTCCTTCCCAGATCTTCCTCATGCCTGAGGCAAGGTCGAAAATGGAAAAAACGCCGCTTTCAGTAGCGACATAGAGACGGCGGCGTCCGGGATCGATAGCCAGCACATCGGGATCTTCTCCGATTCCGAACGAGGATTTTACTTTCATCGTTTCCAGGTTCAGGGCGAGCAGCCTGTGATTGTCCTGGCATGCGACGAATGCAGTGCGGTCGGAGGAATCGATCAGCAATCCGTGTGGACCGGAGCATCCCGGCAGGGGATGGCTTGCGACGATGCGGTCGGTATCGGGATCGATCTCGATCAGTTTTCCGGCAGTTTGCGCATTGACGAAGACATGACCCGAGGAAGGATCGTATTGGGAATTGCCGACTTCGCTGCCCAGAGGCAGGGTCGAAATTCTCCGGTTGGTGCGGGCATCGATCACGGTTTCGGTCCTGCCGTGCTCGTCCGAAACGTAGAGCTTTTTCTGGCGCGGGGCGTAGGCCATGCCGTCCGGATAGACGCCGCCGGGGATGCGGGCGACGATCCTGAGGCTCTCTGCGTCGATGACGGCGATTTCGTTCCCGGATGTGGCCGATGCATAGATTCTCCCCAGTTCAGGCACGACCAGCACCCCGTGGACATGGTCGATTCCGGGAATGTCGGCCACCACGCGGTTGCGCCTGGTATCGAAGACGGTGACGGCGCTGTCGCCTAGATGGGCGATGAACAGCCTGTGGGTTCCGGAATCCAGGCTCGCGTAGTCGAATCTCGTGGGCTTTCCGGAGAGCGGGACGTCCTCCACCATTTCGAGCGGCAGGCGGGCGGCCGATGCTTCGGCGGACAAAAGGGCGGCGCAGGCGATTGCGCCAAGCATTCTGATCATGGTTTCTTCCAGGAAAATTTCCTGGAAGTGTAATCGTCAGGACTTAGATGGGAATTAGCCGGGGCCTGCCTTCATCCCCGGTACGGCGCCACGGGAATGCAGATTTCGCATTCGAATTCGCCCTCTCCGATTTCATGCCCGGTCTTGCAAGCCTAGATCGCGATCAGGTTGGCGTATTCGAGCGCGAGCCATTTGACTCCTGCGCGCCGGAAGCGAATCTGCACCTGGCCGGTCTCCCCTCCCTCGCAGGCGAGGATCACGCCTTCGCCGAATTTGGCATGGAACACGTTCGCGCCGATCTTCCACGGCGTCTTTCTTTCCGCATGAACCGGTTTTTGTTCCGCTTCGAGCGGCGCCCCGACATGCTGGATCAGTTCTTCGGGAATTTCGGACAGAAAGCGCGAGGGAATGTTGTAATTGACCTGGCCATGCAGCATCCTGCTCTGCGCGGAGGTGAGGTAGAGCTTGCGCCTTGCGCGGGTGATTGCGACGTACATCAACCGCCTCTCCTCTTCCAGCCCCTTTGCCTCGTTCATGCTGTTGCCGTGCGGGAAAAGGCCTTCTTCGAGGCCGCTGATGAAGACGGTGTGGAATTCCAGTCCCTTTGCGGAATGCACCGTCATCAACTGGACCGCATCCGATCCTTCTCCGCTCTGCCGCTCTCCGGCTTCGAGCGCGGCATGGGAAAGGAATTCCACGAGCGGGTTCTCCTCCTGGTCGAAGGCGGCCGCCGCATTGACGAGCTCTTCCAGGTTCTCGATGCGGTCCTCGCCGTCCTTTTCCAGCCGGTAATGCGCCTTGAGGCCGCTCATTTCGATCGCTGTCTCGACCATAAAGGCAAGAGACGCTCCCGAGCAGGCTTCCCTCATGGACTGGATCAGCCTGACGAATTCCCCGACCTTGCTGGAAGGCTTCATGTCGCAGGCCGCAGCCCAAAGGCTCCTGTCTCCGGCCGAAAACTGGATGGATTCGACCGTTCTCGCGCCGATTCCGCGCGCAGGGAAATTGATGATCCTCAGCAGCGCGCCGTCGTCATCCGGGCTGTGGATCAGTCTCAGATAAGCGAGCGCATGCTTCACTTCCAGGCGCTCGAAAAAGCGCAGGCCGCCGTAGACCCGGTAGGGAAGGGAGGAGCTGAAAAGAGCATGCTCCAGAACCCGCGACTGGGCGTTCGAACGGTAAAGCAGCGCGATCCCGGAAAGCTCCACCCCTTCGGCATGGAGCGCCCTGATCTCCTCTACGATGTAATCGGCCTCGAGCTGATCGGTGGGTGCCTGGTAATAGCGCAGCTTCTCCCCGCCTGCATCGCTCGTCCAGAGATTCTTGCCAAGACGCCCCGAATTGTGGCGGATCAACGCATTGGCTGCATCGAGGATGTTGCCGTGGGAGCGGTAATTCTGCTCTAGCTTGATGACTTCCTCTACATGGAAGTCGCGCTCGAAGGAACGCATGTTTCCGGTGTCGGCGCCGCGAAATGCATAGATCGACTGGTCGTCGTCGCCCACTGCGAAAACCGCGGTCCCTTCCCCTGCGAGCATCCTGATCCACTTGTACTGCAGGCGGTTGGTGTCCTGGAACTCGTCGATCAGGATATGCGCAAATCGCCCCTGATAATGGCGCCTCAGGATCTCGTTCCTGGAAAGGAGCTCGTAGGCGCGCAGCAACAGTTCTGCGAAATCCACCGCGCCTTCCCGGTTGCACTGTTCCTCGTAAGCGGAGTAGATCTCGAACTGGGTGCGGGTGACGGAGTCGAAAACGGAAATTTCGTGCGGACGGATCCCTTCCTCCTTCTGCGCATTGATGAAATGCTGCATCTGCTTCGGCGGATATTTCTCGTCGTTGACGTTGAGCGCCTTGATCACGCGCTTCACCATGGAAAGCTGGTCGGCCGAATCCATGATCTGGAAGGTCTCGGGAAGGCTCGCATCCCGATGATGGGCTCGCAGCAGCCGGTTGCAAAGTCCGTGGAAGGTGCCGATCCACATGCCGCGAAGGTTGACCGGGATCATCGCGGAGATTCTCGCGTTCATTTCGCGCGCCGCCTTGTTGGTGAAGGTGACTGCGAGGATGGCGTGCGGGGAAATTCCTTCCTTCTGGATGAGGTAGGCGATCCTGGAAGTGAGCACGCGGGTCTTGCCGCTTCCTGCTCCTGCCAGGATGAGGGCGGAGCGGTGAGGAAGCGTGACCGCTTCGATCTGGCGGGCATTGAGCCCGGATAGTATGTCCATAAGCGAAAAAGGGGAACGGGTTTCCCCGTTCCCCTGCGAAAGTTAAGTCCTCAGCAGCACTTGCTCTTGATCATGTCGTGCAGGATCGGGGTCAGGATGACTTCGAGGGCGAAGCTCATCTTGCCGCCGGGAATCACCAGGGTGTTGGCGCGGGACATGAAGGAATCGTGGATCATGTTGAGCATGTAAGGGAAATCCACGCCGTGCGGATCGCGGAAGCGCACCACCACGAAGCTCTCGTCGGGCGTCGGGATGTCGCGCGCGATGAAAGGGTTGGAGGTGTCCACCGTCGGTACGCGCTGGAAATTGACATGCGTACGCGAGAACTGTGGCGTGATGTGGTTGATGTAGTCGGGCATGCGGCGCAGGATGGTGTCGACCGTCGCTTCGGCAGAATAGCCGCGCTCTGCGGCATCCCTGTGGATTTTCTGGATCCACTCGAGATTGACGATGGGCACCACGCCGATGCCGAGATCGACATGACGCGATGCATCCACGCTGTCGGTCTTCACCAGGCCGTGCAGTCCTTCGTAGAACAGCATGTCCGATCCTTCCGGGATCTTTTCCCAGGGGGTGAATTCGCCGGGATTGAGGCTGGTGCCGAGGCGGGCATTGTGCTCGCGGGCTTCTTCCTCGCTGTGGATGTAGTAGCGGCGATCGCAGGAGCCGGTCTCGCTATAGCTGCGGAAGGTTTCCTCGATCTTGTCGAAATGGTTGGCTTCGGGGCCGAAATGGCTGGGCGCGCGAACATTGTTCTTTTCCGCTTCCGCAACGGCCGCGCGGAACGCCTTGCGGTCCATGCTGTGCAGACTGTCGCCCTCGATCACGGCTGCGTGAATCCTCTCGCGCCTGAAAATGTTCTCGAATGCGCGCTTTACCGTGGTGGTTCCCGCGCCCGACGAGCCGGTAACGGCAATGACTGGATGCCTTTTCGACATGATGCTGGTTCTCCTGAGCTGTTTGAATCCCTTAAAACACATTACTTTAACAGAATGTGAAAATTTTCGACAGACCGGGCGGGGAAAGTGCGCGGTCAAATCGGGCTGGCAGGGTATAATGTCGGATCGTGCAAAGAAATTTCGGGGAATCATGGAGCAGCAATACAGGCCTTCGGCAATCGAATCGAAAATCCAGGAAAGCTGGGAAGAATCGGGCGCGCACCGCGCAGCAGAGGAAAGCGCAAGGCCGAAATACTATTGCCTGTCGATGTTCCCTTATCCTTCCGGAAAGCTGCACATGGGGCATGTGCGAAACTACACCATCGGTGACGTGCTTTCCCGCTACCACAGGATGAAGGGATTCAACGTGCTGCAGCCGATGGGCTGGGACGCTTTCGGTCTGCCCGCGGAAAACGCTGCGATGGCGAACGGGGTCGCGCCCGCCGCGTGGACCTATTCCAACATCGAGTACATGAAAAAGCAGTTGAAGTCCCTGGGGCTCGGACTCGACTGGTCGCGCGAAGTCACCACCTGTCGCCCCGAATATTACCGCTGGGAACAGTGGCTTTTCACCCGCCTTTTCGAGAAGGGGTTGATCTACAAGAAGCTTTCCACGGTGAACTGGGATCCGATCGATCAGACCGTGCTCGCCAACGAACAGGTGATCGACGGGCGCGGCTGGCGCTCGGGCGCCCTGGTGGAAAAGCGCGAAATCCCGATGTATTTCTTCCGCATCACCGATTATGCGCAGGAATTGCTCGAAGACCTGGATCAGCTCGAAGGCTGGCCGGAGCAGGTGAAGACCATGCAGCGCAACTGGATCGGTAGAAGCCACGGGGTGCGCTTCGCCTTTCC
>JABEVD010000187.1 GCA_013044025.1 Burkholderiales bacterium | reverse complement strand
TTTTCGCTTCCCGACTCCAGATTGTAGAGGAGGCGCAGTTCCTCGAGCGCCTCGCAGGGCATGGCATGGGCCTCGTCGAGGATCACCACGACCCGTACGCCTTTTGCGTATTTCTCGATGAGCCTGTCCTGCACCGCCTTCAAAATCCTGGGCGGAAGCAGGCCGGAAGTGCTGATGCCGAGCTCGTCCGCGACCGCAGAAATCAGTTCCTCCCTGGAAGCGGCGGGATTCGGAAGATAGATCGATTCCAGCCAGGAGGGAAGCTGCTCGATCATCATCCTGCAAAGCATGGTCTTGCCGCTCCCGACCTCGCTCGTCACCTTGATGAGTCCGTCCCCGCGGGAAGCCGCATACAGGAGGGCATCGAGCACCTTCCCCCTGCCCGCCCCGGAATAGAAGAAGCGGGAAGCAGGCGTGATGGAAAAGGGCGCGGTTTTCAGCCCGAAATGGTCGAGATACACGAGGCGCCCCCGATCCTTTCCAGGAAGGCCGTTTCCATGTCGGAAGAGTCGCCGCAAAACTCCCGGGGCGCTCCGGAGAACAGGATTTTTCCTTCGTGCAGCAAGGCCATGCTGTCGCAAAGATCCCCCATGTCCTCCAGGGAATGCGAAGTGAACAGCAGGGTTTTGCCTGCTTCATGCAGCCTGCGAAGCTTCCTTTTCACGAGCGCCCTCGCCTTGGGATCGAGCCCGCTCATCGGCTCATCGAGCACCAGGAGATCCTTTCCGCTCAGAAAACAGGCGGAGAGCCCGAGCTTTTGCGTCATTCCCTTGGAATACATCCTGACCGGCCTCGAGAGCGCATCCTGCGCGAGATCGATTTCTTCAAGAACCGAATGCACCGCTTCCCTGGCAACCGACTTCCCCTGCAGCTTCAGCGCATAATCGAGAAAATCCCCTCCCTTCAGATAATAGGGAGGATTGAAGCGCTCCGGGAGATAGGAAAGTCCGGATCGCGCCCCGCGAGCCAGGTGGGATTTTCCGAAGATTTCCACCCGTCCCTCGTCGAGACTGCAAAAATCGAGCATGCATTTGATGAGGGTGGTCTTGCCCGCGCCGTTCACGCCGGCGAGACCGAAAAAAGATCCCGCCTTCACTTCCAGACATACATCGCCGAATACGGAAGATCTGCCGAAACGCTTTCCCGCCCCCTCGAAACGGACCGCCATTTCCAAGTTTAACCCTCCCTTAATTTATCCCTGCTTCAATATAGCAGCCGCTTCGCGCAATCCAAGGCACTGTCCATGCGCCTGCAGGTGGTTTAAAATGTGCGCCACTCCAACGGAAAACGACTACCGTGCAGTCTGAAAACTTTCTGGAAGTGAAGGATCTCAACTTCACCTATGACACCAGACCCATCCTCAAGGGAATCAACATGACCATCCCCAGGGGGAAGGTGGTCGCCATCATGGGCGGAAGCGGCTGCGGCAAAACCACGCTGCTGAGGCTGATCGGCGGGCAACTGAAGCCATCCCGGGGTCATGTCAAATTCGACGGCAGGATCATCCACGAACTCTCCCGCCGCGAGCTTTACGAGACGCGCCGCAAGATGGGGATGCTGTTCCAGTTCGGCGCGCTCTTCACCGACCTTTCCGTTTTCGACAATGTCGCTTTCCAGATGCGCGAGCACACCGATCTGCCCGAATCCGTGATTCGCGACCTGGTGCTGATGAAGCTCCATGCAGTGGGGCTGCGCGGCGCGAGGGATCTCATGCCGAACGAACTCTCCGGCGGCATGGCGAGACGCGTGGCGCTCGCGAGGACCATCGCGCTCGACCCGATGCTCATCATGTACGACGAACCCTTCACCGGGCTCGATCCCATTTCGCTCGGCGTCATCGGCAACCTGATCCGGAAACTCAACGATGCGCTGGGCGCGACCTCGATCGTGGTGACCCACGACGTGCTCGAATCGTTCCAGATCGTCGATTACGTGTATTTCGTCTCGGAAGGCGCGATCGTCGCGCACGGCACGCCGGAAGAACTGCAAAAATCGACCGTGCCTTTCGTGCACCAGTTCATCCACGGGGAGATCGACGGTCCCGTCCCTTTCCATTATCCCGCAGCAGACTATCCCGAAGACCTTGCCCTGGAGTCCGGAAATGCTTGACAGGCTGGCCAACTGGCTGAGAAAGATCGGACATTCCGCAATCGAGGGAATCTGGCGCCTGGGTTATGCCGGAAAATTCATGTTGCTCACCCTGTTGGGATCGGGCTCGAGCTTCACGAGAATCGGCCTCGTCGTCCGCGAACTCTATTACACCGGGGTGCGCTCCCTCGTCATCATCATCGTCTCCGGACTCTTCGTCGGCATGGTGCTGGGGCTGCAAGGCTACGAGACCCTGCAGCGCTACGGCGCATCTTCCTCGCTCGGCGTGATGGTGGCGCTCGCCCTGGTTAGGGAACTGGGACCAGTGGTGGCAGCCCTGCTTTTCGCAAGCCGCGCGGGATCCGCGATCACCGCAGAAATCGGCCTGATGAAGGCGACCGAGCAGCTCTCGGCGATGGAAATGATGGCAGTCGACCCGATTTCCAGGGTAGTCGCGCCGCGGTTCTGGTCCGGGGTGATTTCGATGCCGCTGCTTGCCGCGATTTTCAATGCCATGGGCATCTTCGGCGGCTACCTGATCGGCGTGGTGCTGATCGGCCTGGACGAAGGTTCCTACTGGTCACAGACGCATGCGGGAGTGGACTTCCGCTACGACATCCTGAACGGAATCATCAAGAGCTTCGTGTTCGGCATCGCGGTCTCCGCGATCGCAGTGTTCGAAGGCTACGATTCCCCGCCCACTGCGGAAGGCGTATCCGGCGCAACCACCCGCACCGTGGTCACCTCTTCGCTGGTGATTCTTTTTCTGGACTTCATTTTGACCTCATTCATGTTTCGGGGAGTTTGATTCAATGGAACGTACGACACTGGATTTATGGGTAGGCATCTTCATCGCCGCCGGCATCGGGGCGATTCTCGTGCTCGCCCTGAAGGTCGGGAACATGAGCAGCCTCGACGGGTCCAACAGCTACCAGGTCTATGCCTATTTCGACAACATCGGCGGACTGAAACCGCGCGCGCCGATCAAAAGCGCCGGCGTGGTGGTGGGCAGGGTGGCCAGAATCGAGTTCGATGCCAAGCAATACCGGGCGAAAGTCACTTTCGACCTCGACAGGAAATACCAGTTTTCCAAGGACAGCACGGCCTCGATCCTGACGTCCGGGCTGCTCGGAGAACAGTATGTCGGACTGGAAACAGGAGCGGAAGACGACATGCTGAAAGCGGGAGACACCATCCAGTTCACCCAGTCGGCCGTCGTGCTCGAAAAGCTGATCGGGCAACTCATGTTCAACAAGGCCGGCTCCGGCAACCACAAGTAGAAAGGAAATCATGCGCAAACTTCTCACCCTGCTGCTCCTCGTCCCGGCCATCGCCTTCGCCGAAGCAGCCCCGGATGTCGTGATCCGCGATCTCGCCAAGCAGGTGACCAGCATCATCAAGCAGGAGCAACAGAAGAAATCGGACAAGAAGGCGCTTGCAGAAGCGGTCGATGCGAAAATCATGCCCCATTTCGATTTCATCCGCATGACCAAGCTCGCCGTAGGAAGGGAATGGAGAACGGCCACCCCCGTCCAGCAGAAATCGTTGATCGACGAATTCCACACCCTGCTGATGAACACCTATTCCAGCGCGATCGCCTCCTACAAGAACCAGCCGATCGAAGTGCTTCCCCTCGAAGGCCAGCCGGACGGCAACCAGGTGATGGTGCACAGCCGCATCATCCAGCAGGACAAGGAACCGATCACGGTGGATTACCGGATGGAAAAGACCGCGAACGGCTGGATGATCTTCGACGTTTCCGTGGAAGGAATCAGCCTCGTCACCAATTATCGAAGCACCTTCCAGACCGAGATCAGCAATTCCGGCATCGACGGCCTGATCAGGATGCTGACCGACAAGAACAAGAAATTCGACACCAAGGGCGACAAATGATCCTTCGCGAAGGGGAACGCATCCTGGTGAAAGGATCGGTCACAGTGGACGAAATCCGCAAGGAACTCCGGGCTGGCCTTACCGAGATCGAAGGCGGAGCATCCGTGGTCGATCTCGGCGAGCTTGCGAATGCCGATTCCACTGCAATCGCCATGTTCCTCGAATGGATGCGCGCATCCAACCGTGCCGGCAGGCGACTCTCCTTCGTCAACATTCCCCGCGAACTCGAAAGCCTCATCGGGCTGTACGGCCTGAATCCGGTGTTTGCAGGGCAATGAACCCCGCGATCGAAATCCGCGGCGCGACCAAGCGCTACGGCGATCTTTGCGCAGTCGATTCGGTCGACCTCGAAATCGGCCAGGGTGAATTCTTCGCGCTGCTGGGCCCCAACGGCGCTGGAAAAACCACCCTCATCAACCTGCTCTCCGG
>JABEVD010000031.1 GCA_013044025.1 Burkholderiales bacterium | reverse complement strand
CGCGATCCACCTGAAAATCGCCGAACTGATTTCGCAGGACAGGATCTCCTCGATCCCGGAACTCGCGAAGGAAAATCCGATGGACCTGCTCGCCGAAAACCGCCCAATTATGCGGGGGCATTCGCCGGGAATGTCCCATCCGCAAGCGGCATCTGGTATTACGACAGCAGGGACCATCTGCTGGTCTACCGGGTCGAACTGGGAGAACACTTCGCATCTCCTGCCGGAAAAAGGATACGCTTCAGACTGCAGATCCTGCCGGGAGATCCTAGCGGAATCGCCGGACTGGTGCTCTCCCGGGTCGATTCCTACCGTTGGTTTTAGTCTATACTCGAAATAAAGAGCACTATAGGGAACATTCCGCATGGACAGGCAAAAGGGATTCACCCTCATCGAACTGGTGGTGGTCATCGTCATTCTGGGCATCCTGAGCGCCATCGCGCTTCCCCGCTTAATTTCCCTCGATACCGATGCAAGGATGGCCAAGATGAACGGCGCCATGGGCGCCATCAAGTCCGCGGCGGCGCTCGCCCATGCCAATGCGATCGTGAAGGGAGACACGGCGACCACCAGCATGGAAGGGCTGGCGATCGACCTGGTGGGCGGATATCCCGCCGCCACCGCGGCCGGAATCGGCGCCGCAGCGGGCGGGCTTGCCGATTATGCGGTGAATTATTCGGGCACGACCGCGACCGTCTCGCCGGATGCATCACACCCCGACTGCTACATCGTCTACACGCAAGCTTCCGCACCGGCAGCGCCTTCCTATTCCAGCAACATTTCCGCAGGGAACTGCTGAAACATGCCGATTCAATGATATATAATCAAACTATGAAACGAAAAGGGATAGAAATGAAAACGCAAAAGGGCTTCACACTGATCGAACTGGTCGTGGTCATCGTCATTCTCGGCATCCTGGCCGCCATCGCTTTGCCGCGCTTCATCGCGCTCGACACGGAAGCCAGAATGGGCAAGATGAACGGCGCGCTCGGCGCCGTGAAGGCGGCGGCCGCGCTCGCGCATGCCAATGCCATGGTGAAGGGGGACGCTCTCGCAGGCTCTGGCACGACCATCATGGAAGGCGCTACGATCGCGATGTATAACGGTTATCCGGATGCCCCTTCGAACGGCACCGGAATCACTGCGGCAGCGGGCGGGTTGACCGACTATTATGTCACCTATGCAGGCGGAACCAGCATGACGGTCGCCCCCGATTCGACCCATACCAGTTGCACTTTCGTGTACACCGTGGCCGCATCCGGCGCCCAGCCCGCCATCGTGAGCAACATCAATTCCGGGAACTGTTCGTAATCGATGGATGAAAGGGATGGCGACAGGATGAGGGGATTTTCCCTCGTCGAACTGATCGCCGCCCTTTCGATCGCAGGGCTGCTCGCTGCGGTGGCGACCCCGCTGTTCTTCAACCGCCTCACTTACGACACCCGCGCATTTTCCGAAAAGGCGGAAAGCATGCTGCGTTATGCGCAAAAATCCGCGATCGCAAAAAGACGCACCGTTTGCGTGAACCTTTCCTCGCAAAGCATCCGCCTCTCTTTCGCCTCCTCCCCAGGAGGAACTTGCGACCAGCCCCTGCCCGGCCCGACCGGCGATGCAGCCTTCGACATGAATGCTCCATCCGGGGTGAGCCTTTCCACCAATCCGGCGCTTTCCAGCTTCAGCTTCGATGCAGCCGGGAGACCCAGCCTCGCATCGAGGCTGGACATCGAAATCATCGGGGATTCGAGCCATGTTTTCCATGTCGAGACGGAAACGGGTTACGTGCACGAATAAAGACGAGGCCGGCACGACCCTCGTCGAACTGGTGGTGTTCATCGTCGTGGTGAGCATCGCCGTGGTGGGGGTGCTTTCGGTCTACAGCCTGGCGGTCGGCTACAGCTCCGATCCGGTCATGAGGAAGCAGTCGGTCGCGATCGCAGAATCCATGCTAGAGGAAATCGAACTGAAAAATTATGCGCCAGGAGGCTATTCCGGACCTGACCGATCCCGTTTCGACGACGTGCTCGACTATGACGGATATTCCAGCCACGGCATCCTCTCCATCGACGGATCGGCCATCCCTGCCCTTTCCGCCTACAGCATCTCGGTTTCCGTGCTGCAGAACCAGCCGCTCGGCCCCTCCGGCGAAGAAGCAAATGCGCTCCTCATCCGGGTCACGGTCACCGATCCGGCGGGAAACGCCATCACCCTCTCCGGATATCGGACCGGCTATGGAACGTGATCGCGGCTTCACGCTCATCGAACTCATCGTGGTCATCTCGATCACCGGCATCCTCGCGGGAATCGTGGCGACCTTCATCGCAGGGCCGGTGCGCGCCATGATGGACACGACCAGAAGAGCGGGGCTCGCCGATGCTGCCGACATCGCCCTGCGCAGGATCAGCCGCGACCTGCACCGCGCATTGCCCAACAGCATCCGGGTCACGCAGGCTGGCGGAATCTATTACCTCGAATACCTCGATGTGCTCACCGGAGGACGCTACCGCAGGCAAAGCTCGGGATCTGCCACCAGCCCGACCTGCCCTGCGGATGATCCCGCACTCACCGACAACGATCTTCTGGACATCGGCTTTGCAGACACCTGCCTGAAAACCCTCGGCCATACCCCGGACCTCGATCAGGTCACTTCCCGGGATTATCTCGTCGTCTACAATCTGGGCGAAGGCATCGCGACGAGCGACGCCTACCAGTACGGCGCAGCGACAGGAGGGGACAAGAGCAGGATCACGGCCGTATCTTCTTCCGGCAGCGAGGACAGGATCGCATTCGAATCGAACGATTTCGCACTGGGTTCGCCCGCCGCGCGCTTCCAGATCGTGGATGGCCCGGTGAGCTATGCCTGCGACCCGTCTTCCGGTACGCTCACCCGCTACCAGGGTTATGCGATCGAGTCATCCCAGCCCACTTCCGGACTGGCATCCGGCGCGCTTCTCGCGACCGGCGTCTCTTCGTGCAGCATTTCCTACCAGCCCGGCGTGACCGAAAGAAGCGGCCTGGTTTCGATCTATCTGCAGCTCTCCCGCGAAGGAGAAAGCGTGAGCCTTTACCATGAAATCCATGTCAGCAATGTACCGTAGCGGCGGCTTCGCCCTGGTGACCGCGATTTTTTTGCTGGCGGTGCTCGCCACGGTCTCGGTGTACTTCGTCGACGTGATCGCGACAGAACACCAGGGGGCTGCGCTCGACATCACCGGATCGCGCGCCTATCAGGCCGCACGCGCGGGAATCGAATGGGGGGCCTACAGCATCCTGAAAAATCCTTCAGGCAGTTATGCCGCTTCCTGCAGGACAGGGAGCGCGACCAGGACGATCGATTTTTCCGGCTACGGGCTCCATGCCACCGTGACCTGCACTTCGAGCGCCCATTCCGAGGCGGGGGAATCGGTTCAGGTCTACAGGATCCGGGCGACCTCCTGCAACCAAGCAGGCGGCTGCCCCGGCCCGAACCCGGGCAGTCCGGATTATGTGGAACGCCAGATCGAAGCGATCATGAGCCAATGAAGAAACTCTTGTTCCTTTTCCTGCTGATCACCCGCTTCGCCCAGGCCGCCCCGCTGCCGACCGTATGCAGCGCCACGCCGCTGGCCGCGAAACTCAACGAGATCAAGACGCAGGGCGGAGGTCAGCAGATCCGCTTCATCGAGGTGCTGATCATGGGAATCGACGTAAACATCGGCAACTGGGAAATCGGTTATGCCTCCCGGAACGGCGTGAACACCGTGCAGATGGGCCAGAACCAGGGTCAGGTCCACGACGGCGCCGGAAACCTGCTGGGAACGGACGGCCCGGGCGGGGCAGGAACGGTATTCAGCTACCCGACCTTCATCACCTACGAAATCAGCCCGATGAACCCGAATTGGGGCGAGATCATCCTGAGGGACACGACCTCGAATCAGGTTCCGGTACCCGGCCTCACCGATTATCTCGCCTATTCCACCGATTCCACCTGCACCGCCCATCAGTGGGAGATTCCATCCGGAGGTTGCGTATCGTCGTCCTGCGTTTCCTGGGATTCGCACAACAGCGACATTTCCCGCGATACCGACGGAACGGGGGCATGGGTGCCCGATCTTCCGAATTCGCCCACTACAGGAGAATCGAACGCAGAGCCTTCCCAGCCCGGGGAAAAGATGCTGCTGAATTTCACCTTCTTCCCGAATTCAGGCAGCTTCTGCACCAATACCCCGGTCCAGATCACCCTCCAGGCAAGGGACACGAGCGGCGCGATCAAAACCAATTACACCGGGACGGTCCGGCTCACTTCGACTTCCGGAATCGGCAACGGAAATTATGTTTTCACGGCTCAGGATGCAGGACAGAAAGTGATCGCGCTCACCGATCCTTACGAGGAAAACATCACCCTCAGCGTTGCGGATGTGCTGATCCCGGGAACGGCATCGACTTCCGGGGTGATGGGATTTCACCATTGCGTGGGCGGTTTCAACGCCTATGAAAGCGCCACGCCCGCGGGCAGCATCTCCGGGGTGCTGAAGACCAGGATTTCCGGAAACCCGATCGGACTCGACCTCATCGCGATCAATGTCACCGGCAATGCGATCGACAGCGGATTCAACAACGATGTGCGGGTGGAACTTCTCGGGAATCTTTCTCTCGGCGTGCCGCTCGATTCGAACCGCTGCCCGATTTCCTTCACGGTGCTGCAAAGCTCCACCCGGCATATTTCCAGCGGACGCAGCACGGTGAGCCTTGACGCGGTTTCAGACGCCTGGCGGGACGTGCGGGTGCGCATCGGGTTTCCCGCGAGTTCTCCCACCACTTACAGTTGCTCTTCCGACGATTTCGCCATCCGCCCCGCTTTTCTCGGCGATGCGCTCGCGACCGACTCCGATTCCTCCACGGCGGGATTGTCGCGCATCCTCGCCAATTCCGCCGCGGCGG
>JABEVD010000186.1 GCA_013044025.1 Burkholderiales bacterium | reverse complement strand
TCGTCATCGAAACCACCAGCGATGAGCCGATGGAAGCTGCGATCGTCGGCCTCTCCTTCTCGGTGAAGGAAGGGGAGTCGGCCTATCTTCCCGTTTCCCATGTGTATCCCGGGGCGCCGCATCAGCTCGCCCATGCGCTGGAAAAATTGAGGGGATGGCTGGAATCGCAAGAATGCGCCAAGGTCTGCAGCGAGGCGAAATTCGCGATGCATGCCTTTGCCAATCACGGCATTGCGCTCGGCGGCGTGATGCACGACGTGGGCATGGAATCCTATGTGCTGGAGAGCCACAAGCCTCACGATCTCGAAAGCCTGGCCGATCGGCATCTCCACATTGCGATGAAAAATCGCGAGGAGATCGTGGGCAAGGGCGCATCCAGGATCGGCTTCGATCAGGTCGAAATCGAAAAGGCGGCTGCCCATTCCTGCGAAGCGGCCGACCTCGTGCTCAGGCTCCACCATGCCTTGCATGCGCGCCTCGAAGGGAAAATGCAGTTCGTCTACCGGGAAATCGAAATGCCGGTGCTCTCCGTGCTCTTTTCCATGGAGCGGCAGGGAATCCTGCTCGATTCGAAAATGCTTCTCCGGCAGAGCCATGAGCTCGGAATGAAAATGGCTGCGCTCGAGGCATCCGCATTCGAGATCGCCGGGCAGCCTTTCAATCTCAATTCCCCGAAACAGATTCAGGAAATCCTCTTCGACCTGCTCGGCCTGCCGGTCATCAAGAAGACCCAGGGCGGCGCGCCCTCGACCGACGAGGAAGTGCTGGAGAAGCTTGCGCTCGATTATCCGCTGCCGAAAAAACTGCTCGAATATCGGGGCCTTGCCAAGCTCAAATCCACTTATACCGACAAGCTGCCGAAAATGGTGAACAAGGCGACCGGGCGGGTCCACACCACTTATGCGCAGGCGGTCGCGGTGACGGGAAGGCTTTCCAGTCTCTCTCCCAATTTGCAGAACATCCCGGTTCGGACCGAGGAGGGAAGGAGGATCCGGGAGGCGATCGTCGCGCCGGAAGGTTTCAGGCTGGTGTCGGCGGATTATTCCCAGATCGAATTGAGGATCATGGCGCATATTTCCGGGGATCAGGGATTGCTCGATGCCTTCTCGCGCGGGGAGGACATCCACAGGGCGACCGCATCCGAAATTTTCGGCGTGCCGCCTTCCGAAATCTCCTCCGAGCAGCGCCGCTATGCGAAGGTCATCAATTTCGGCCTGATCTACGGCATGTCGGTTTTCGGGCTCGCCTCCCAGATCGGCATCGATCGCAATGCAGCTCAGGTCTACATCGACCGCTATTTTTCACGCTATCCGGGCGTGGCGGGATACATGGAAAAAACCCGCGAGGAAGCGAAGGAAAAGGGCTACGTCGAGACCGTATTCGGGCGCAGGCTCTGGCTTCCGGAAATCCGGTCTTCGAACGGAATGAAGCGCGCAGCGGCGGAACGCGCGGCGATCAATGCGCCGATGCAGGGCACAGCGGCAGACCTCGTCAAGCTCGCCATGATTTCCGTGCAGAAATGGATCGAAAGGGATGGTCTCCAAAGCCGGATGGTGATGCAGGTGCACGACGAACTGGTGCTGGAGGTTCCAGAAGCTGAAATCGAACTCGTGATGCAGGGCCTGCCGGAAAGGATGATGAACGCTGCGAGCCTTTCCGTGCCGCTTCTGGTCGAATGCGGTTCGGGCAGCAACTGGGACGAAGCGCATTGAAGCTGGAAAAATCGCGGGCGGCCTGGGGAGGGGAAGGTTTTTCAGGAATATTCCGGGAGGAACTGAAGCGCAATGCCGCATCCCTCCCCCTGCAAAAGGGGCTTTCCGTCACCAGCGTCGCGCTCGATTCAGCGATCGAGGTGATGTTCATCGGCGCCCATGAAGAAAATGGCAGGATTTTCGTGAAGGTGGGGATCTTCTATGAGGGGGTCGTCGCAGGATGCAGTTGCGCGGACGATCCCACCCCGGTCGAAGCGCAGGCCGAATATTGCGAAATGCTTGTCGAAATCGGCGAACGCGGGGAAGCATCTGTGGAAATTCTGGAGGAAGTGGATGGAAAGCAGCATTGACGTGCATGTCGAATTTTCGTTCAGGGGGGAGGATTACAGCCTTTCCGCTTCGGTGAATCTCGATGAACACATGCCGGTGGATTCTTCCGGCTTTTTCCAGATTCTCGCGCACATGAACGACGTAGACACCTATTCCTACCTTTACGAGGTGATGGAAGAATCCGAACTGGAGTTCGACAACCCGCAAGGGTTGGCTGCGGAATATTTCAGCGAAGGGCGGCTCGATCTGTCAGGACTTGCAAACCGTATTCTCGAGGAGAGAATCCTGGAGAGGGTCGGGCCGCTCGCCATCCGCGAAACCGGAATCGATCCTGCACAAAACGCAGGGCTCAGGCGCCTTCTTCTGGAAGTATGGCATCTTGCCGTCGATCATGAATAAATGGGTTCGCCGTGGCGCGGAAGTCCTGATCTTCCTGCTCGTTTTATTCTCCGTTCGCTACTGGCAGCAGCGCGATGTGCCGTCCGGCCCCGCTCCGGTTCTCGAAGGCAGGCTGCTCGACGGGAAAGTCGTTCCTGAATTTTCCGGGCGTCCCTATCTGGTTCATTTCTGGGCGACCTGGTGTCCGATCTGCAAGACGGAAGAGGCAAGCATCGATGCGATTTCGAAACATTATCCCGTCCTGACGGTGGCATTGAAGAGCGGTCAGATTCCCGAGGTGGAAAAATACATGAGGGAACATTCTCTGGGGTTTCCCGTTCTGAATGATCCGGAAGGAGAGATTTCTTCATCTTGGGGGATCCATGCGGTTCCGGCGAGTTTCGTGATCGGTCCGGAAGGGAAGATCCGCTTCGTGGAATTCGGCTACACGAGCAGCATCGGCCTGAAGGCGCGACTCTGGCTGGCAGGTCTCATCTAGTCCCCGGAGGAGGTTCTTTTCACCAGTGAATAGAGTTTTTTTGAAGTCGATTCTTCCGCGTCGCGGAAATCCTGGCGCTCCGGGAATTCGAGAGAGAGTCCTTTCATGATGGCGTTCGCCTCTGCGAGATGGCTCTCCGCTTCTTCGGGCCTGCCCATGGATTCAGCAAAATCGCCGAGTTTTTCGAGCAGGATGCCGAGATCGTTCTGGACCTGTGCGCTTTCTCCGAGCATCCTGCGCAGGCTCCGGCTGATCCTGAGGCTTTCCTGGTAGGTCGCCTCGGCTTTCTGGAAATTCTGCATGGCTAGGGCGATGTCTCCAACGCGTTCGAGAGAGATGCTGAGATCGCGCAATACCTTTGGATTGTTCCCGAGCAGCCTGTGCAGTTCCCTCCTGATCTTGAGGCTTTCGCTGTAGGAGGCTGCGGCATCGGAGAGATTGCTCATGGCGATCGCCACATTGCCGATTCCGTCCAGGGAAACGCTCAGATCGCGCAAAACCTGCGGATTGTCGCCCAGTTTTTTGTGCAGTTCCCTTCTGATCTCGAGGCTTTCCCGGTAATTCTCTTCAGCATAGGGAATGTTGCCGGTGCCGAAGGCGATATCGCCGATGCGTTCGAGGGAAATGCTGAGATCGCGCAGGACCTGATCGTTCCCGCCCAACCTTTCGCGCAGTTTCCTTCTGAGTTCGAGGCTTTCGTGATAGGCGGTTTGCGCTTCCTGCACCTTCCCCTGGGAGATGGCGACATCGCCCACCTTGTTGAGAGAGATGCTGAGATCGCGAAGTATTTCCGTATTTTCCCCGAGCATGCTGCGCAACTCGCGGCGGATCTGCAGGCTTTCCCGGTAGGCGGCTTCGGATGCAGGCAGCTTGCCCATGTCGATCGACACGTCGCCCACCCTGTCCAGGGAGACGCAAAGGTCGCGAAGCAGTTCCTGATTGCTTTCGAAGTGTTCGCTCAGGGTTCTCCTGATCTGCAGACTTTCCAGATACGAAGCTTCTGCATGGGGAAGATCTCCTCTTGCCAGCGATGCATCTCCCACCCGGTCTAGACACAGGCTGATGTTGAGCTTCGCGTCGGCCTGCACGAGGGGATCGTTCGGGTTGGCGAGTCTTGCCTCTTCCCTGCATTTTTCCAGGGTCTGTTCGGAAATCCTGAGCGCTTCGAGGTGTTTTCCCTGCGCCATGGCAAGGTCGGCTTCCTGCCATCCGGAAAACAGGGATTTCTTTTCGCGGAGACGGGAATTCCTCGCCCGGTCCCACATTTCCTGACTCTGCATCGCGGACGAACCTGCGTCCGGATTCCCGAGCTCCTTGCCGGAAAGATGGATTCCTGCTTTGCGCATCTCCCAGAGTTGCGGAGCGAGAAAGAAAGCCTGATGCCTGAAATCGGCGGGCAGGGAGAGGATCAGCGGGCGTGGCAGCGACTTGCGCAAAGTTTCCCGCTTCTCTTCGAGCTGCTTGAGCAGTTCCACCCTGGCATGGTCCCATGCCAAGCCCTTGCCTGCATGGAGTTCGAGCCACAATGGGGATGCAGCTTTTCCAGGGTCGACGGTTTTGCCGAGAATTTCCTCGAGAAGCCTTTCTGCGACCTTGTCGTGGAAAAGAGGCGCAAGGCATTCCAGCCTCGAAGGACGGGTTCGGTAAATGTCTTCCAGGCGGCTTCTGAAAAGGTCCACGAGGGGAAGGATGGAAGAGAAGACGAAGAGGATGGAAAACCCCCTGGAACTTTCCAGCCCGAGGAGCATGCTTTGCCATGCCTGTTCGCCCGTCTCGCTGAGGATTTCGTTCATGTCTGACCTGAACGAAGCAAGGCGAGTCCCGGCTCTCCGCGAAATTTCCTTCGGGAGTCGGCGCAAAATGGCAAGTGGGAAGCTCTTCGATTCACCTGGGGCATGCTTGGTTGATGACTGCCTGCCGATTATCTGGGACTCCGCGGAAATTGTCCATAAAAAAAATCGATCCCGATCAGTGAACTATGATGTTAAGATGAATCGGTTCCCGGCGTTGCATCATGAAAATGCGACCAAGTTTCCGCTGCATCTCGAAAAGCGGGAAATTGCAGGTGGAGAAATTTTCCGGAATGAGACAGAATCCTTCTCTTAACGGGGAGGAAAAATGCACATGGATAATCTGGAAGCCATTCGCCGCAACAATCTGGGGCGCGATCCGGAACGGCTCGCAATGAAATATTCGAAAATGAGACAGAGCCCTTTCGTGTTTCTTCGAGGAGCCTGCCATCTCTTTTACGACAATCTGCCGGATGTGGACATTTTCAGGAATGCCCCGGTCTCCTGGTGTTGCGGGGACATGCATTTCGAGAATTTCGGCAGTTACAAGGGGGACAACCGGCTCGTCTATTTCGACGTCAACGATTTCGACGAGGCAGCGCTCGCTCCGGTCACCTGGGATCTCGCGAGGCTGCTCGTCAGCATCCTGTGCGGGGCGGATGCGTTGAATGCCACTGAAGAGGAGGCGAAGGAGGCTGCGAAGAGTTGCCTCGACGCCTATAAAGGGGCGCTCCTGAACGGAAAGCCGCTGTGGGTCGAACGCGACACTTCGAATGGTCTGGTGAAGGACCTTCTCGGGGATCTTCAGAACCGCCTGCGTTCCGATTTTCTGGACCGCAGAACGAAAAAATACGGCAATCTCAGGATGCTGAAGGTGGACGGGGTGAAGGCATTGCCCGCATCGGCCGAACAGAAAGGGATGGTGGTCGAATTCATGGGGAAATTCGCGCAGACCCAGCCTTCTCCTGAATTCTATCGGGTGATCGATGTCGCGAGAAGGATCGCCGGAACCGGAAGTCTTGGAGTCGATCGCTACGTGGTTCTGGTCGAAGGAAAGGGTTCCCCTGACTCGAACTATCTCCTCGACATCAAGGAAGCCAAGCCTTCCGCGCTATATCCCCGACTTTCCGGATTCGGCCTGAAGCAGCCGCAATGGGAGTCGGAGGCGCGAAGGGTCGTCTCGGTCCAGAAAAGGATGCAGGCTGTGGACCATGCTTTCCTGCATGCCGTGCAGATGGATGGGAAATCCTGCATCCTCAAGGCATTGCAGCCATCCGAAGACAGGGTTGCGATCGGGGAATGGGGCAGGAAGCTCGACAGGCTGAAAGCGGTGGTATCCACGATGGGCAGGGTGCTCGCCTGGGACCATCTGCGCTCCTCCGGCCGCTCCGGCGCTTCAAATGCAGACGAACTCGTCGAGTTTGCCGCAACATTGCGCGAGGAGGAAATGCTGGATGCCGCGCAATCCATGACGCAGACCACCAGGTCGCAATGGCAGGAATTCGTGGAATCCGGACTGGCCTGATTGTTTTTTCCGGTTGCGGGCAGCCGGGCAGGGTTCCGCAAAGAAGAGCATGGGGATACAGGCAATCAACCCGCGCCGCGGCCGTTTGGCCGCGGTTTTTTTGCCCCTGGTTCTGAAAATGTTGTCTGTGCCGG
>JABEVD010000005.1 GCA_013044025.1 Burkholderiales bacterium | reverse complement strand
CAGGCCGACGCCTGTGGCGCGACGGGCTCGGGCTTTCTGGGAGGCTGATCGGAGCATGCGCAAAGCAGCGACGCAGCGAAAAAAGCGGATGCGATTCCCTTCATGCCACCGCCCGGCTGGATGGCAGGGTGATGCGAAATTGCGCTCCGCTCCCCGGATGCTCCAGAAGCTCCAGGATTCCGCCGTGCTCCTTCACATATTCCCTCGCGATGGAAAGCCCGAGCCCGGTTCCCTTGACATGCCCCTCCGGGCGCACTCTGCCCTGATAGAACGGGTCGAAGATCCTCGCCGCATCGAGAGGGTCGATTCCCGGACCGGAATCGGACACCTCGATGCTCACCTTCCCCGCTTCGCTGCGCGCGGAAATGGAAATCTTCCCCCCTTTCGGGGAATACTTGATCGCATTGGACAGGAGATTGTCGACCACGATCCTGATCTTCTGCGCGTCTCCTTCGAAGGAAATGTCGGGGCAGGAAAGGTCGATTTCCAGTGATTTGTTCATGAGGGCAAGGCTATGATCGTGCAGCACCGTATCCAGTATCTTTCCAAGTCCGAGTTTCTGCCAGGTCAGGGAGGATTTTCCCGTCTGGATGGCGCTATAGTTTAACAGGTCTTCGATCCTCTTTTGCAACTCGATGCTGTTGGAGAGCAGAATCTTCGCCACATTGCGCTGGCGATCGTTGAGTTCTCCCAGCACGCCTTCCGCGAGCAGATCCGCCCCTTCCCGGATCGAAGTGAGCGGGGTCTTGAGCTCATGCGAGATGTTCTGCAGGAAAAGCGTCTTCTGCTCCTCCAGCGCGAGCAGCCTGAGCCGCATCCAGTCCAGACGCTCGCCGAGCAGTTCCAGATCCTGCGGTCCGCGCACCACGACTTCGCGGTCTAGCGTTCCCTGCCCGATGGCGCTGATCGCCCCCTCGATCTGCCGGATCGGGCTCGAAATCAGCAGGGAAAATCCCAGGCCCAACAGGATGGCGAATGGCACCAGCAGGACGATCTGCCAGAAAACGATTTTTCGCGCCCGCTCCGCCATCGCCTGCATCGCTTCGACTTCCCGCTCGATGGGCGCATCCCCTCTGGTGAGGAAAGCCTGGGCGGAATCGAGCAGCGGCCCGAATTGCACCTTCCAGTCCTTTTCGCCGTTGCGATCCGCCTCGACGATCTTTTCGTGGATGCCCGACTCCGAAGAATCGATCGAATCGAGCAGGCTTTTCTGGTCCGGGCTCAGGGTCTGGGCGGATAGCGTCTTCACGATCCCGACGAATTTCTCGTGGGCCTGGTAATAGGCATCGAGCAGCGATTTGTCCCCGAGGATGAGGTAGAGCCGCACGCTCCTTTCCATCTCCACGGCCTGCTCGACCAGGATCCGGCTGTCGTGGGCGACCTGTTCGGCCCGATAGACCGCCTCCCTGCTCTGGATGGAAAGCCGGTTGATGGAGACTGCGCTGTAGACGAGGGCGAGGAAAAGCGGAAGAGCGACCAGCGTGAACCCGGCCAGGATCAGCTTGAGGAAGGAGTTGCTTTGCCGCTCTTGGCTGGGTTCGGTCAAATTCGTTTCATCGGCTACGGTAACCGGGACAGTATAACCGCAGGAGCTTCATGCCGCCATGGCGGAGGCGATGTGCGCGAGCGCCTCCTCGACCTGATCGACCAGGATGAGGCACAGATCTCCGCTGGAAAGTCGGGATAACGCAAGATCGATGGCTGCGAATTCTCCGCGGATTTCGCTCACTTTCGCGGTGCGCGAAGCCGCCAAAAATCCGGATCGGAGCAGGGAAAGCACCTCGCCGTCCGCCCTTCCCCGCTGGCACTGGTCCTCGTACAGGATCGCCTCGTCGAAGATTTCACCGAGGATTCCCGTCTGAATGCGGATGTCCTCGTCCCTCCTGTCTCCGGCGCCGCTGATGACGACGATCCTTCTTTTCGCGGGAATGGATTTCACCGCCTTCACCAGCGCGATCATCGCATCCGCATTGTGTCCGTAGTCCGCGATCAGGGTGGCCCCGCGGTAATCGAAAAAGTTGAAGCGACCCGGAGTGGTGCCTGCATCGCTTTCGAAACCGGCAAGACCGGCTGCAATCTTGTTCCATTCGATGCCGAGAGCCCAGGCTGCGCCGATCGCGGCCATGGCGTTTTCCACCTGGAAGGGAATGGCGCCGCCGCGCGCAAGCGGGATCTCTTCCCAGGGAAAGACATGCTCCTCGGAGCCGCATGCCGCATGGATGCCGTCTCGTCCAGGAAACACCACCTTCATTCCCATGGCGCGACTGGAAACGAGCAGGGGATGATGGGGATCGCTGCAGAAATACAGGACCGAGCCCCTGCAACCTTCGGCCATCGCGGCCACCAGTGGATCTCCCGCATTCAGGACCGCTGTGCCCTGCGGGGAAAGCGCTTTCACGACGGTCTGCTTCACCCGCGCCAGATCCTCCACGCTCTCGATCTGGGAAAGACCGAGGTGGTCGCCCATTCCCAGATTGGTCACCACGGCCACGTCGCAAACATCGAAGGCCAGCCCTTCGCGCAGGATGCCGCCGCGCGCGGTCTCGAACACAGCCGCTTGCACGTCCGGATGCATCAGGACGCTCTTCGCGCTCTTCGGTCCGCTGCAATCCCCGCTGTCGATTTTCCTGTCCCCGACATACACCCCGTCGGTGGTGGTCATGCCGACCTGGAGTCCGCTCTCCTCCAGGAATCGGGAAATGAGCCGCACCGTGGTGGTCTTGCCGTTGGTGCCGGTCACTGCGACCAGCGGAATCCTGCCGTCCGATCCGTCCGGAAAAAGGGTGGAAATCGCAGCTTCCCCGACCGGGCGCCCCTT
>JABEVD010000030.1 GCA_013044025.1 Burkholderiales bacterium | reverse complement strand
GGACAGGGTGCGTTTCGCTTTGCTGCTTTCCATGCCGGGAACCACTTTCCGCGATGTGCAGAAGTCGATTCTGCTGCTGAAAGAGCCGATTGCCGATCCCGCCCTTGCCGAATTCGCAAGACTGCTGGTGGCATTGCTTCATGAAGAGCACCGTTCCGACGAGGCTTCCGTCCATCTCGCGAAGCTGCTGCACGAGGAGAAAAAGCGTTCCGAATCGCTTCAGGAAAAGATCGACGCGATCACCAATCTGGAAAAGAACATGATCCTGCGGGAGAGGAAATGAGCAGGATTCTGCTCGTGGACGACGACCCGGACCTGCTGCAGCTTCTTTCGCTGCGCCTGGGGGCGGCAGGCTACGAAGTCGATACCGCGGAGTCCGCCGAATCCGCGCTCAATCGCATCGATCTTGCGCGGCCAAGGCTCGTCATCACCGACATGAGAATGGAAGGGATGGACGGGATGATGCTCTTCGAGAAGATCCATGCAGCGAATCCCGCGCTTCCCGTCATCATCCTGACCGCGCACGGCACCATTCCGGATGCGGTGGATGCGACCCAGCGCGGCGTTTTCGGCTATCTTACCAAGCCTTTCGACAGCAAGCTGCTGCTCGAGCAGGTGGCAAAGGCGCTCGAAGTTTCCCCTTCCGACGTGGCCGGGGCGGGCATCATCACCCGCAGCGCGGGGATGGAGGATCTGCTCGACAAAGCGAGACTCGTCGCCAAAAGCGATGCGAGCGTACTCATCGAAGGGGAGAGCGGAACCGGAAAGGAATTGCTCGCCCGCGCGATCCACGATGGCAGCTCGCGTTCCGCCCGTCCTTTCGTCGCGATCAATTGCACAGCGATCCCGGAGCAACTGCTCGAATCCGAGCTTTTCGGTCATGTGCGCGGCGCATTCACCGGCGCGGTGCGCGATCACAAGGGGCTTTTCCAGACTGCGGAAGGAGGAACGATCTTTCTCGACGAGATCGGGGACATGCCGCTCGCCCTGCAGGCGAAGCTGTTGCGGGTGTTGCAGGAGAGGAAGGTGTTTCCGGTCGGATCGGCGCAATCGATTCCGCTCGATGTGCGCATCATCTCGGCCACCCACCGTAACCTCAAGGAGCAGGTCGCAAACGGAAGCTTCCGCGAGGACATGTATTATCGCCTGAATGTCGTCGAGTTCCTGATCCCCCCATTGCGTGAAAGGAGGGAAGACATTCCGCCGCTCGCGCGCCATTTCCTGTCCCAGCTCGCGGCAAAATACGGAAAGAACCTCAACGGCTATTCTCCGGAGGCGATGGATGCGCTGATCGGCGCGCCCTGGCCTGGAAACGTTCGGCAGCTTCTCAACGTGGTCGAGCAGATCGTCGCGCTTTGCACTTCCCCGATCGTGTCCGCCACGCTGGTGCAAAATGCGATCCGCAGGGAGGAAGGGGAGCCTGAATCTCTCGAGGAGGCGAAGCGGCGCTTCGAGCGCGATTACCTGATCCGGGTGCTCAAGATCACCGAAGGCAACGTCACCCAGGCTGCGAGGCTTTCCAAGCGCAACCGTACCGAATTCTACAAACTCCTGCAGCGCCACCAGCTCGAAGCGGCCTCCTTCAAACCAAAGGAATAGTTTTTTGCCGGCAATTTTTGTCCTGAATGGCAAAAATTACCGACTGCGCGAAAATTTTTGCCGCTGCAGGACGAGAGCGGTTTCCCCTGTTTTGTTATATCCATTTGAATTTCAATAGAATATCTTCTTTTCAGGATTTTACGTTTCTTTACCGGATTTGGCTCGAAATTTGCTCGGGAATGGTCGAAAATCATTTCAGGAAATCGATTTCGCAACAGGGAGGATAAAATGGCAATTTCCGGAATCCAGAACAGTCAGTATCTGTCGCAGGTTTTTCAAGCCAGCCCGACGAACCCGTCCAGCGCAACGGCTGCCGGCAATGGCAGCGTCGGCCGCGCAGGCAATTCCGCTTTCGCTTCGGCGCTGATGAATGCTTTGTCTCAATCCGGCATCACGGTCGGATCCGCTTCGAATGGAACGACCACCCCTTCGAGCGGAGCGTCGCAGTCTCCGCAGCAGGCGCTGCAAGCCTTCATGCAGAATCTTTTTGCCGCCCTGCATGCACAGTCCGCAGGATCCTCGGGACAACCGGGGGCCGATGGAGACAATGACGGCAGCGCGGCCGGCGCAGCCGGTGCAATGGGAGGTCATCATGGCGGGATCGGCAAGATGGAAGCGAACCTGCAGAGCCTGATCCAGCAGCTTTCTTCCGGCGCCTCGGCGAGCCCGGTCGATGCATCGCTGCAGCAGAGCTTCCAGAACCTCGCCGGCGCCCAGGGCAGCAATCAGGCTTCCCTGACCAGCTTCCTGCAATCGCTTTCGCAGAATCTGCAGGGCGTCGGAATGACCGGCAACATCGTCAATTCGCAGGGATGATCCAGAAGGTCGCCCGGAACCCGGGCGATCCATTCATTCCAGTCCCAGCCATTTGTCGATCAGCCCCATGCGCTCGAGCACGATGAAAAGGACGATGCCGATGGCGAATCCGATGCCGAATGGCAGAATCAGCTGGTGCATGGCCGAAGCGTTCATTGAGTTTCTCCTGTCTGTAGGTTGCGTTCGCATGAAATCCGAACGGGGTTTACATTAGCGGACAATGCGCGGACAATACATGTACAGTTCAGGAATCGATCGTCAATACTGTACAGGTTGAACCGCCATGCCAATGATCAGTCTGGATCCGGGGGATTCCCTTCCGCTCATCGATCAGATCGCCAACTCGATCCGGAAACTGATCGACGAAAGGGCGGTCAGGGCCGGATCGAGAATGCCTTCGATCAGGAATTTCGCCCAGGATCACGGCGTCAGCAGGTTCACCGTCGTCCAGGCTTACGACAGGCTGGTGGCGATGGGTTATCTCCAGTCCAGACAGGGCTCGGGATTCTATGTTTCGCAGCGCCACATGCCGCATGTCGCTTCCGATGGTCCTTATGTTCCGGACAGCGCGGTCGATGTCGTCTGGTTGCTGAGAAACTCGCTCGAGCACAGATCGAGCAGCACCATGCCGGGCGCGTGGTGGCTTCCCGCTTCCTGGATGGAAGAGACCGGGATCCGCAAAAGCATGCGTGCGCTTTCTCTCCGGCATGGGGAATTCATGACCGCTTACGGGACGCCGGCAGGCTATTTCCCGTTGCGCGAATTGCTGAGAAGCAAGCTCTCCAACCTGGGTATCGGTGCGGATATCTCGCAGATCGTGCTGACTTCCGGGGTGACCCATGCCATGGATCTGGTTTCGAGGTATTTCGTCCGGGCAGGGGATGCCGTGCTGGTCGACGATCCAGGCTATTTCATCCTGTTCGGCGGACTGAAATCGTTCGGTGCGAAGATCGTCGGCGTTCCCTGGAATGCGGACGGGCCGGATACCAGGATCATGGAGGATCTGATCCGCGAACATCATCCGCGGATTTTCTTCACCAACACCATCCTGCACAATCCGACCGGCGTGAGCATCAGCCAGGCGGTCGCCTACAGGATGCTTCAGCTTGCCGAAAAATACGACATGATCCTGGTCGAGGACGACATTTACGGAGATTTCCATCCTTCGAATGTGACGCGCCTTGCGACGCTCGACCAGCTCAATCGGGTCATTTACGTGAGCAGCTATTCGAAGACGGTTTCCGCGAGCCTGAGGGTGGGATTTATCGCATGCAGGCCCGATCTTGCATCCAGTCTTTGCGATGTCAAGCTGCTGACCGGGCTCACCACTTCAGAAATCAGCGAAAGACTGATGTACCAGTTGCTCACCGATGGTCATTACAGGAAGCATATGGACAAGCTCAGGTCGAAGCTTCTGGTGTCGAGGCAGAACGTGGTCTCGAAGCTGGAATCCCTCGGATTTTCCGTGCATTGCGAGCCGGAAGGAGGGATGTTCGTGTGGGCGAGGCTGGAAGAAGACCGCAATGCGGCGGAGATCGCGGGGATCGCGGCAAAAAAGGGAATCATGCTCGCGCCCGGCAACATGTTCAGGCCTCATCAGGAGTCTTCCCCCTGGTTTCGTTTCAATGTCGCGCACTGCGGCGACGACGCGACCTTCGAATTCCTGTCTTCGTGCACCCGGGCGAAATGATGCGGAGAACGGGCAAGGGGCCGCTCGTCTATTCCAGGCATTCTTCCGGCAGCCGTTCTGCCTGATCCGGCACGAGCAGAGCTTCCGTTCTTCGCTGTTCATGAAATTCCAGTCATTGAAAAACCAGGGGAAGGAGATGCGTGCTGGCGAGGGGAGTGCTCGATCTGCCTGCCATGTTGCGCAACCTTGCGTCGTGAAAACTTCTTCCTCTCGAGTCATCCTTTCCGGTAGACGATTGTCGTAAATGCCCCGAATGCCGCCCGGCATCTCGTACTCCCGGTCCGGCTACCAGATTGTCATTCATGCCATGGAATTGGCTATTGCCAAACGGATCTGGAAAACGAGTTTGTTCTTCACTTTTCGTCAGTTATCGATTTCTTCGGCATTACCTGACTTTTTTGGTTTGAAATGGAAAGAAAATGGGT
>JABEVD010000029.1 GCA_013044025.1 Burkholderiales bacterium | reverse complement strand
GCTTACAAGCGCGACTGGATGAGCCACAGGCGCGAAAGATGGGGGCTTTCCGCATACAACCGCCGCACCTTTTCCGGACTTGTCTCGGGGCTGCTGCAGCTTGCGAAAAATTCAGTGAAGGATCTCCTCGGCAAGGGATCGGTACGGAAAGGCGCGGAATGAAGCTTCCGGTGCAGCCGGTTTTCTCATGCGATTCTTTCGGCCGTGAAGTAGGCGCGCCTTCCCTGCTGGATGCGGGAGAAATGATTTATCTCAACCGGGGAAGCCTCGCCATCGGGCATGCATTGACCCTCATGGGGCTCGAACCGGGCAGCGAGGTGCTGCTGCCCGCCTATCACTGTCCGGCCATGGTCGAACCGGTGGTCTGGGCCGGGTTTTCTCCGGTTTTCTATCGAATCCAGGCCGACACTTCAGTTGATCTCGAAGATGTGGAAAAAAGGATCGGGCCTTCGAGTCGGGTGCTGCTGGTGCCGCACTATTTCGGTTTTCCCCAGGAAATGGGGAAGATCCGGGCATTTTGCGACCGGCATGGACTCCTCCTCATCGAGGATTGCGCCCATGCCTTCTTCGGTGAAAGCGCGGGGCATCCTGTCGGATTTCACGGCGATTATGCCGTTGGCAGCGCATGGAAATTCTTTCCGGTCAACGAAGGGGCCTGTCTGGTTTCCTCCCGTCACAGGATTGTGGGCAGGAGTCTGCAGTCCGGTGGGCTGTTTTTCGAACTCAAGTCGGTGTTGAACACGCTCGAATATTCCATGGAACATGGCCGGCTCGGCATGCTCAACGATCCCTTGCTGCGGCTGATGCAATGCAAGGATTGGCTGTGGCGGAACCTCAAGCGCAAGGCGCCGGAAGAAATGCAGGGAGGCGGGAACGATCCTGCATCCGGATTCGAAGGCGGGCGGGTCAGCCAGAGGATCTCGCGCTTTTCCCGGTGGGTCATCGAATCCTCATCGAAAAGCCGCATCGTGCAAAGGAGGCGGGCGAATTACCTCAGATTGCAATCCGCGCTGGAAAAAATGCAGGGTGGCCGGCCACTTTTCGCAACGCTGCCCGAAAAGGTGGTGCCCCATGTGTTCCCTTTCCTGGTGGATCGTCCCGATGCGGTTTTTCCAAGGCTCAAATCCGCGGGCGTGCCCGTCATCCGTTTCGGCGAATATCTGTGGAAGGACATGGAGCGGGGAACCTGCCCGGTGAGCGAGGAGTATTCCAGGCGCGTCTTCCAGTTTCCCTGCCACCAGGATCTTGCAGGAGAAGAGGTCGAGTGGATGATCGGCGGGATCCGGGATGCGCTGGGTTATGGGGAGGACGTGTCATGAGGCGGTATCTGGATTTGTCCTGGAATGAGGCGAAAGAGGCGCATTTTTCCGCCTGGAGGGATCTCGTTGCCGGGAACGACTTCAATCCTTCCCTTTTGCCGGGCTGGATGCAATGCGCGCGGGCTGTATCCGATGACAGGCCGGATTGGCGGGTTTTTCTGGAATTCGATGAAAGGGAAATGCTGACCGGCGTGATTCCCTATTTCCTTCATGAAATCCGACTCATGGGAATCCGCGCGAGAGCTGTCGAGCTTGGCGGGAACCTGGTTTCCTATCATCAGGAAATCATTTCTGCAGGCGGGCAGAAGAATCTATTGCGGGAATTCATGGCTCTGGTGAGGGGGTGGGATCTGATGCGCATGTTCAACATCGCTGCAGAAGGAAAGACCGCAACAGTGGTATCGGAACTGGCCGGGGAGAAGGGGTGTCTGCATCTCTTTCATCCCGGCGAATCCTCCCCCTATCTGCCCATTGCCGGCAAATGGGAGGATTACCTCTCCACCAAGTCCAAGCGCCATCGTTACCGCTTGCGCAGGCAGGAAAAATCGCTTCAGGAAGAACCGGATTGGGTCCTGAAATGGTTCGAAGGTGAGGAAGGATGCGACGATCTGCTGGCGGACATGCTGAAAATAGAGGCGGGAAGCTGGAAGGCTTCCGCAGGCATGGATATTCCCGGCAGGCCAGCCGAACTGGAATATCACTGCAGGCTGCTTCCGATGCTGGCGAAGGAAGGAATGCTGCTCGCCAATGTGCTTTACATGAAGGGCGAGCCCGCCGCCTATGGCCTTTGCTATCGATGGAATGCGGCGATTGGCCAGATGAAGACCTCCTATCAGGAAAGGTTCCGGGAAGATTCCCCCGGCGCGCTGGTGCTGATTTCCCTGCTGCGCCGTGCTTTCGACGAAGGCTGCGAGGAATTCGATTTTCTGGGAGACGAGATGGAGCACAAGACGATCTGGGATACCGAAAGCAGGCGGCATGTGTCGATCCTGCTGTTCGGTTCGACGCTGAAAGGGCGGATGCTCGGTCTGGCGAAACAATTGCAGCGCCGGGTGGGAAAGCGCGATTTCCGGGATGCGAACCAAGGAGGGACGAATGGCAGATCTGCTGCATGAGCTGATATACGAAACCGCGAATGCCTGCCCGCAGGGCGAAGCGCTCCGCTATCGGGGGCAGTCCGTCGATTACGGCAGTCTCGCGGCTGCAGTGCGGCGAAGCGCGACCGCGCTGCTTTC
>JABEVD010000185.1 GCA_013044025.1 Burkholderiales bacterium | reverse complement strand
ATCTTCACGATCCCCACCCCGGGCAGGGACTGGGATTCGATGTGCTCGATGTCGTTGACCGTGGAAGTCAGTTGCCGCTCGTAGTAGGTGACGATCCGGTCCGACATGTCCGCGGGAGGCAGGCCGTTGTAGGTCCATACCGCGCTCACCACCGGCACCTTGATGTCGGGGAAGATGTCGGTCCGCATGTTCACATACACCAGCGGACCCAGCAGCAGAATCAGTATCGCCAGTACTATAAATGTGTAGGGTCGGCTCAGCGCGACCCGGACAATCCACAGCATGTAAGGCACTCCAGTCAAATTTTGTTGCGGAAACCGGCGCTTCCAAAGCGCACACAGCCTCGCCCAGATCGCGGTTGCGACTTGAGGGGTCAAATCATAACCGAGTATTGCGACGATATTACGAACATGAAATAAATTTCATATTCGATTTGTCTGTTATTCGACAAAACGCTGAAGGGAAGGCGGATAGCAGAAAATGGTGGCCCGGGTTCCGCCTTCCGCGTCGCCGAGTTCGAAGCCGAAATCATGCAGCCTGACGATCGCAGTCACGATGCTGAGCCCGAGACCGAATCCGGGCGTCTGTTGCTCGCTTTTTCCGCGATAGAAGCGATTCAACACCGCGGATCGCTCGCTGGCGTCGATCCCTTCCCCGGTATCGACGATGTCGATCCTCGGGCCGCTCGAGCCGGAGGAGAGCTTCGCGACCACCTTTCCTCCGGCAGGCGTGAACTTGATCGCATTGTCTAGCAGATTCACGATCGCCTCGAAAAGCAGCTCTCCGTCTCCCTGAACCGTTCCAGGATATTCCGCTACCATGGCGAGATCAATCGATTTCGTTTCCGCGAGCGGTTCGAAAAATGCCACCGCCTGTTCCAGGATATCGGCCAGCGAAACCGTCTTGAACCCGGAACGGCGCTGCTTGTTCTCGATCTCGGAGATCCTGAGCAGCGCGCGAAATCGCTGCAGCAGGGAGTCCATTTCCGAGATCAACTGCTCCACCACCGGGCTTCTGGTTTCCCCGAGCTGTTGACCGAGGCGATAGATCCTGGCGCGCAACCGGGTGAGCGGGGTCCGCAGATCATGCGCGATATTGTCGCAGACGCTCTTCACTTCGGACATCAGGCGCTCGATTTCGTCGAGCATGGTGTTCACCGTCGCAGTGAGCATGTCGAGCTCGTCGCGCCGGCTCGTGATCGGCAGCCTCTGACGGATATCCCCCCTCATGATCATCTCGCAAACCCGCTGGATTTCCTCGATACGGTGCAACGGCCTCAAGCTCAGCGCAATGCCGAAGGCGAGCCCGAGAAAGACGGTCAGGGAACCTCCCCAGAAAAATGCATTCTTCATGTTTTCCCTGAATTCCACGAGCTGCTGCACGTCATGCCCGAGCAGCAATCCATTGCCGCCCTTCATGCGCAGGATCATGACCCGCGCCACGGAAGAATGGGGAGGAAGATCGACCTGGTGGATGCTGCCATCCCAGGCAATCGATGGAAGCCTGGATACGTTGCCCGCAATCCTTTTCCCGTCCGGAGAAAACAGCCCGTAGAAATAGATATGCCGCTGATCGCGGCGGATACGCTCGCCGACCCTCTCTTCCACATTTCCTGTGCGGGAAAAATCCTCCCGCTCGATCCGGAGGATCTGATCGACCCTGCTCGTCATCTCCCTGGCGGTCTTCCAGTAGATGAAACCCAGGACCGTGATCACGCACACGGTGAAAAAGATGCTGTAAACCAGCGTGAGCCTGAATGTGGTGGTGCGGGAAAGATTAGTGACGTTCACCGAGCAGGTATCCCGAACCGCGAATGGTGTGGATGAGGGAGGGCAGGCCCGGGCCGTCCACCTTGCGGCGCAGCCTTCCGATGTGGACGTCGATGATGTTGGTTCCGGGATCGAAATGGTATCCCCAAACCGATTCGAAAAGCATGGTCCTGGTCAGGATCTGCCCGGAATTCCTCATCATGTATTCGAGCAATCTGAATTCGATGGGAAGCAGATCGATCGCCTGCTTTCTGCGACTCACCGTCCTCGAAACCAGGTCGATCTCGAGATCTTCCACTCTCAACACCGTCTGGGGAACATTCCGGGCCCTTCTGCGCAGAAGGACCTCCACCCGGGCCGCCATTTCGTCCGATGCGAAAGGCTTGACGAGATAGTCGTCCCCTCCCGCCCTGAGCCCCTGCACCCGCTCGTCTACGTCGCTCAGGGCGCTGATCATGAGAACCGGCACATCGAGGTTTTTCTGCCTCATCGCGGTCACGATATTGAGCCCGTCCACCCCTGGCAACATCCTGTCCAGCGTGACGAGATCGTAATTTCCGGAAAGCGCCTTCTCCAGCCCTTCGGTGCCGTTTTCGGCCCAGTCCACCTCGAAACCATGGATTCCGAGCTCGGCCATGATTTCCATCGCCGTCGTCTCGTCGTCTTCGATCGTCAGTATCCTGGTCATGAAGCCTTTGATTCTAGAAACTGTGCTTGAGTCCCAGGCCGAATGAATTCGGTCCGCCGCCCAGCAGGAATGGATTCTGCGGAAGAGCATTGCTCGAAATCGAATAGAGCGCGAAGACTTCCGTGCTGCTGGAAAGGGCGCGACCGTAGCCGACGGAAATCTGGTTGTTCGATCCGACAACCCCGGGAATCCAGCTGTTCATGCGGGTGAAGGACATGCTGATCCGCCCGGAAGCCCCGACCTCCTGCTCCAGGGAGAGATGCCAGCTTCCCGCCATCAGGTTTTTCACCGATCCGGAAACCAGGTCGTAGCGGTCCCCGGCCAGGGCCATTTCGAAACTGGTTCCTTCCGCGATATCGTAGCGCGCACCGAAGGAGGCCCGGTCGTGGATCATTCCGTCCAGATTGAAATCCTGCGTCCTTCCGCCCTGCACGAAAAGAGTCATCTTCCTGAGATCATAGTTCAGGGTAAAATCCATCCTGTCTCCCGCAGGATTTTCCTGGCCTTTCCAGGAGGCATATTGAACGCCTGCGCTGAAGTGCCCGAGACTCGGCGTCCAGTATTCGGAGACCCTTTCGCGCACTTTTTCGAAAAGATCTTCCTCGCTCTTCAGCCCGAAATAGCTGTTCCCGCTCGCCACAGGCGCTGCCAGCGAGGCGGAAAACGCGCCCTGCCCGGCATAGGCGGCTGTCGGCATCAATAGCAGCAGCAAAGCGATTCTTTTGTCCATGACTCATCCTCGAAGAGAGGTTACCCCAGTATAGGCGAGATGATGCGCCATGGCGTGGCCGTTTTGCAAGGATGCAACGCATCCTGTCTCATTATTGCAACATCCTGTACTGCCGGACGATATGCTGCTGACGACGGCTGATGGGCAACTTTTCGGACCTTCCCTCGAGCACCACCTTCCACCCCCCGTCTTCCCCGGATTCCTTCTCGAAGCCTGCGATGAATTTCTTGGCCACCAGGGTGTTGCGGTGAATTCTCAGGAAGCTGTCGTGAAACTCCTCCTCGAGGCTGGTGAGGAATTCTTCCAGAAGGTAGGTCTTGTCCCTGGTGTTGAGCGCGACGTATTTCAGCTCGGCCTTCATGTACACGATGTCCGCCACAGGAACGAGGTGGATCCTGCCTCGCTCGTGCACGGAGAAATGCGTCCTCGGCGCGCCGGATGCCTGCTTCAGCATGTCGAGCGGAAGCGGCCTCATGGCGCTCGCCCTGGACAAGGCATTGAACAACCTGCCCAGCCTCACCGGCTTCAGCAAATAATCGACCGCATGAACCTCGAAAGCGTCGAGCGCATAATCGTTGTAGGCGGTAGTGAAGATCACCGCAGGAGGATTGGGCAGCTTCATGAGATGCTGCGCGAGTTCGAGCCCGTCCATGTCCGGCATCCGGATGTCGAGCAGCACGACGTCCACTTCTTCCGATTCGATCATCTCGAGCGCCTTCAAACCGTTTTCGGCTTCGCCAACGACTTCTACCGGAAGCTTTGCGGAAACGTCGGAGAGGAGCTCCCTCAGTCTGCGCCTCGCCGGCATTTCATCGTCAACCACGAGCACCTTCAGTGGATCGTCAAGCATGTCTTTCCGACTCCTTGATGTAAGGCAGGGTGATGTGTATCTGGAATACATTCCCCATGAGTTCAGAATTCATTCCAGCCTCCACGTCATAATGGAGGCTGAGCCGTTCCCGGATGTTGGCGAGCGCCATCTTGTTTCCCTCGCGATGCGCCTGCTTTCCGGGAGTATAAGGGTTGCGGATCACCACGTGGACTTCATTGCGCCGGAGATAGATGTGGATGCTGATCACGCCGATTTCGAGCGATGGCTCTATCCCGTGATAAATGGCATTTTCGACGAGAGGCTGCAGGATGAGCGGAGGAATCATGGCGTCGCGGGGCATCTTGTCGATATGCCATTCCGTCTGCAGGCGCTCCCCCAGCCTCAGCTTTTCGAGCTCCAGATATTCCCGGCAAAGCTCGATTTCCCGCGAAATCGTGGTGAGTTTCCTGTTGTCCGCCATCAGCACCCTGAAGAGATCGGCCAGATCCTCCAGCGCCTTTTCCGCCATCGATGGTTCCGTGCGAATGAGGCTCAGCACCGCATTGATGCTGTTGAATAGAAAATGGGGGCGGATCCTCGCCTGCAGCGCCTGCAGTCTGGCTTCGGCCAGGGCTGGAGACAAGGCACGGCTCCTCAGGTTGAAATACCAAAGCAAAAATCCCAGGGTGACGAGGCTCAGCACCCAGTAGCGCTCCAGACTGATCTCGAAAATGGGTTCGGACAGCCAGTGCGCGATCACGCCGAGCAATCCTTCTATGGCGAAAAGCGCGAATACGGCATAGGGATAGGAATAATCCCTGAGACGCTTTTCGATGAGATAGAACACCACCAGACTCGATATCAGGAGAGGCTGGCTGACCGCGGCGATGTTCGACCATTGCGAAAGCATCTCCCTCCAGTCGGTCGAGCGCAGATAAGCGGCCAGCAGACCGAGCAGATTGACGATCACGAGGGTGCGCAGGATCGTCCCGGAATTGCTGAAGTCCGGAAGTTCGAGGTTTTGATTTATACTATTACGATTCATTCACTTATTCTGAACAAGGCAGGGAGAGTATGCAAGACCTCGAAAACGGAAGCAAAACATGGTCGGGAAGATTCAGCGAGCCTGTCGCAGAACTGGTCCAGAAATTCACGGCTTCCGTGGGCTTCGACAAGAGGCTGGCGAGATACGACGTGGAAGGTTCGCTCGCCCACGCGCAAATGCTTCATTCTGTTGGCATATTGAACCAGGAAGATCTCGAGGCCATCCGGAGCGGAATGAAGGTCATCCTGGAGGAGATCGAAAGCGGGAAATTCGAATGGTCTGTCGAGCTGGAGGACGTCCATCTCAACATCGAAAAAAGGCTCACCGCGCTGGTCGGCGATGCCGGAAAGCGTCTGCATACCGCGAGATCCAGGAATGACCAGGTCGCGACCGACATCCGGCTTTTCCTGCGGCAAGAGATCGACGGGATCCTGGTTTCGATCCGCATCCTGCAAAAGGCGCTGCTCGATCTCGCCTGGGAAAACGCGGACACGGTGATGCCCGGATTCACCCATCTCCAGGTCGCGCAGCCGGTGAGCTTCGGCCACCACCTCATGGCCTACTTCGAGATGCTGGAGCGCGACCACAGCCGCATGAGCGACTGCAGGGCGAGAATGAACCGTCTTCCGCTGGGCGCTGCAGCGCTTGCCGGCACCAGCTATCCCATAGACCGGGAAATGGTGGCGAGACTGCTCGGGTTCGACGGGGTTTGCGAAAATTCGCTGGACGCGGTTTCCGACCGCGACTTCGCCATCGAGTTCTGCTCGGCGGCTTCCCTCGTCATGACCCATCTTTCCAGGTTTTCGGAAGAAATCATTCTGTGGATGAATCCTGGATTCGGCTTCATCGATCTCGCCGACCGTTTCTGCACCGGTTCCTCCATCATGCCGCAGAAGAAAAACCCGGACGTACCGGAACTGGTGCGCGGCAAGACCGGGCGCGTCACCGGGCACCTGATGGCGCTCCTCACCCTGATGAAATCGCAACCCCTCGCCTACAACAAGGACAACCAGGAAGACAAGGAACCCCTTTTCGATGCGGTCGACACGGTGGCGACCAGCCTCAGGGTCTATGCGGAAATGATTCCGGGAATCCGCGTGAACCGGGAGGCGATGCGGCGCGCGGTGGGGAGAGGTTATGCCACAGCGACCGATCTCGCCGATTACCTGGTGAAACGGGGCATGCCTTTTCGCGATGCCCATGAGACGGTGGCAAGGGCGGTGAGATTCTGCGACGGGAAAAATTGCGATCTTTCCGATCTCTCCATCAAGGAACTCCAATCCTTCTCGGAACTCGTCTCCGAAGACGTTCGCGAATTTCTCACCCTGGAAGGATCGCTGATGAGCCGCAATCATGTCGGCGGCACAGCACCGGATGCGGTGCGGGCAGCGATTTCGCGCGCACGGAAGAATCTTGGCTGAGATCTGGAAGGAAATCCAGGCCGCAATTTCCGACGCGACCGGCAGACCTTTCTCCCTTTCCTCGAAAAAACCCGCAGGAGGCGGATGCATCGCCGAATCCTGGATCCTGGAAGGAAGCGGACAACGCTATTTCGTGAAAACCGGCCCTCTTCCTTTCGATATGGAAAAGGAGGGGCTGGAAGCGATCGAAAAAACCGGTTCGATCAGGGTGCCAGAAGTTGTCTGCATCGGCGAATCGGCAAACGGATTCTTTCTGGTGCTCGAACATGTGGAAATGCGCAGATCGGCAAGGGATTTTGCAAGTCTGGGCAGGCAGATTGCAGCAATGCACCGAAACACGGGGCCTTCGTTCGGCTGGCGCTGCGACAACCTGATCGGATCGACCAGACAGATGAACGGATGGGAAAAAGACTGGGCCGGATTCTGGGAAAGGAACCGGCTCGGATTCCAGTTCGACCTTGCGCAAAGCAAGGGATTTTCCTTCGGCAAGCGCGCGGAAAGACTGCTGTCCAGAGTGAGCGACCTGCTTTCCGGTCATTCCCCCGCCCCATCGCTGCTGCACGGGGATCTCTGGTCCGGAAACGCCGGTTTCGATTCTTCAGGAAACCCGCTGATCTACGATCCTGCCGTGTATTACGGGGACCGGGAAGCGGATCTTGCGATGACCGAACTTTTCGGGGGATTCCCCGGAGAATTCCTTACCGCCTACGGGGAAGCCTACCCGCTCGCTCCAGGCTACCAGACCCGAAAAATCCTCTACAACCTCTACCATGTGCTGAACCACGTCAATCTTTTCGGGGGATCCTACCTCGGGCAGGCAGGATCCATGATAGACCGGCTCCTGGCAGAGGCGGGTTAGGCCTTCAGCATTTCCTGGAGATCGCCGGACTGGAAAAGTTCGGTCATGATATCCGAACCGCCGATGAATTCCCCGTCCACATAGAGCTGGGGAATGGTCGGCCAGTTCGCAAATTCCTTGATTCCCTGACGGATTTCAGGGTTGGACAGAACGTCCACGCTGAAAAAATCCTGCACGCCGCAATGCCTCAGGATGTTGACCGCGTTCGCGGAAAAACCGCATTGCGGAAACTGCGGCGTTCCCTTCATGTAGAGAACGACGCGGTGGCTGCTGACCTGATTTCTGATGATGTCCTGTACGTCCATGCTTGCTCCCAATTCCGACAAAAATACTGTGGCAAAGTTTACCTGCCGTTCAGGGCAAGGTCAATCTTCCGCCGGTTTCTGCACCACATCCAATTTCAATGCGGCATTCTCAAACCCCCGCGGCCCGGATGATCGCACCAACATTTCTTTGCACAAAGAATTTATTGTGCTAAGATTTTTTTGTGCAGATTACAGGGAGCCCGGTAATGAAAAATATCGCTGGTTCGCCCGTCGAGGGCGAAGATTTCTATGGTCGCGAGGCGGTCGTCAGTCGTCTGCAGGAAATTCTCGCTCACGATGACATTTTGTTGCTCGGACCACGTCGTATCGGCAAAACATCAGCAGCCCGTGCTGTGATGAAGGCGGTTCGCGCCGAAGGCTGGCGGGCAATCGAAATCAATGTCGCTTCCTGTACAAATGAAAGCGGGTTTCTCGAAAAACTGGACGATGAGCTCTCTCCTGTACTTGCATCGCTTCCTGCCAAAGCAAAAGAAGCAATGATCGATGCATTCAATGCAATAGGAGGGCGCATCAAATCGATCAAAATCCAGGCCGGAGCGGGATCTTTCGGGGTCGAATTAGGTACAGCAGATGCGGAAAGCTGGACGAAGGTCGCGAGCGACGTGCTGCGTCTGATCGAACAGGCTGACGAACATTGGCTCATCTATGTCGATGAACTGCCGATCATGCTTTTCAACATCATCCGCAACGATTCACAAGGCGGCATTCAACGGGTGAGAAGATTTCTCGACTGGTTCCGCAACGACGTGCGCGCAATGCCAGGATCGAGGAAGGTGCGCTGGCTGGTGTCCGGTTCCGTAGGGCTGGACACGCTGGTTCAGGAACACGGCATGGCCGACACGATCAACAGCATGAATCACCAGGGACTGAAAGCGTTCGACGACGAAGTGGCCGTCGACATGCTGGAAGAACTTGCCAAGAGCTACGAGATCGCCCTTTCTGAAGAAGGAGCGAGAAAAATCGTCGATGCAATTCGCTGGCCTCAGCCGTATTATCTGCAGATGGCTTTCCATCATTTGCGAGAACTGAAATCGACGCAGTCTTCGGTATCGATGGAAAGCCTCATCGGGCAAGCCATTGACAGAATGGTGCAGCCCGGTTCGGACAATGATTTTCACTATTGGGAGCAACGCCTCTCCATTCAACTCAGTAGATCCGATGCGGAGCATGCCATGGCGCTACTCAATCTTTCTGCGCGAAATCCATCGGGTACGCGCGCTGAGAGTTTGCTGGAAACGATGATAGGTCGAATGCCCAATGCAAGCCCAGAAGAAGCGAAGCGAACCTTCGTACGCTTGCGGGATATCCTCCTAAGGGATGCCTATTGGGGAATCGACGAAAGCACGGGTAGCCGCCGATACCACTTCCTGCTCGAGCCTTTGCGCAGATGGTGGCTGAGGAGGGATACCCTGTGAGCACAGCCTTTTCTCATCATCATTACAACCCGGACTGGCAGGACGACGAATCTTCCATCGCAAATTTCGTGGCCAGACTCGACCTGTTCGAATTCATGCGCAGTGAACTGATTCGCGCCCCGCGCGAGGGGAGCGTTCAGCACTATCTTCTGGTCGGAGTGAGGGGCATGGGAAAAACCACGCTGCTCAAGCGCCTTTCCGTTGCCATTCGCCGGGACGAAGATCTGAAGGATCATCTGATCGCGCTTTCCTTTCCGGAAGAGCTCTACCAGGTCAAGAACCTCGACGATTTCTGGTGGGCCGCCTGTGAAGCACTCGCCGATGCTCTGGATCGAATCGAAAAAACCGACCTTGCTGACAGGCTCTCTTCCCTCCTCGACCGAAAGGGAAATGCCGAATCTCGGGAAGGCTTCAAGCTGCTCCTTCATACTTGCGCCGAACTGGGGCTGCGTCCCGTGTTGCTTGTCGACAATCTCGACCTCGTATTCAACCGGATCGACAAGGCCGGGCGCAAACTGAAGGACCCGCATTCCCCCGCCTACTGGGAACTGCGCGAAGCCCTGTCCACCAAAACGTCCCCCATCGTCATCGGAGGTTCGGTTCGCCTTTCAGAGCCTTTCACGGATTACGACAAGGCATTCTACGATTTCTTCATTCCCAAGCGCCTCGGCAAACTCTCTCTGGAAGAAGTTCGACAGGTGCTCGATCGTCT
>JABEVD010000004.1 GCA_013044025.1 Burkholderiales bacterium | reverse complement strand
TGCTGCACTGCGGTGACTTCGACGTTGATGGTGTCGCCCTGGGGGGGATAGTTCATGACGGTGGATGCACGATGACCCGCATAGATGTAATGCACTTCGTAACCCGAGATCTACTGTTTCTGCACGTCGCGGCAAACCTGGCGGGTCTGTGGAACGGCGGCATCGGCCTGTTGCTGGTTGTTCTGCATGCGATCTCCGGTGATCGCGCCTGCGATCGCGCCGACAGCCGCTGCCGCGGTCCTGCCGCTTCCCTGGCCCACCTGGGATCCGAGCAACCCGCCCACCAGTCCGCCCAGGATGGAGCCGCCCATCTGCCTTTGCTGCGGCTGCTGGGGCTGCTGAATCATGACCGTTTCGTCGTGACATACCTGCGTCGTGTAGGTCTGGTAGATCGGCTTCGACGAAACCACCTTGGCGGTATCGGTGTAATCCGAGGCCTGTACTGCCATGGCTGCCGAAAGGCTAGCCAGACCGAAAACGACGGCGCTTCTTTTCATGATTTCTCCTTTCGAACGCACTTGTACACATCTGCTTAGAAAACCCGGAACGAAATTAGTTTACCATCGAACCGGGATCCTGGGTGTAAACTCATGTTACGGAATGTACAGGATTTTTTGTTAAGCAATGGTTAAGTTTTCCATGCACAGCGAACACGATAGTTGAAATGACCGGTTTCCCATGCTAGTCTTGCCGCCATGAATCTGACCGAACTCTTCAAACACGAAACCGACCTCCTCCAGATTGCCGAAGGAAGCTTCATTTACGAAGCGGGCGACCCCGGAGACAGAATGTATGTGCTGATGGCGGGCGAAGCCCAGATCGTGGTCGGAAACACGGTGGTCGAGCGCGCAACGCCCGGCTCCCTGTTCGGGGAACTCGCGCTCGTGGACGGATCCGCACGCTCGGCGAGCGTGATCGCGGTGACCGACTGCAAGGTATTGCCAATCGACGTGAAGCGCTTCCAGTTTCTGGTGCAGCAGACTCCGAATTTCGCTCTTCACGTCATGAAAGTGATCGCCGAACGGCTGCACAACATGGACAAACGCCTGCTCGAATCTCAGGAATCCTGACTTTCCTCCCAGTGGCGGATCAATAGCTGCAGGGTGGAAGATCCGTTGTATTCGTTGACCGCAAGACCGTAGACCGCGCGGACCGAATCCGGCAAAGGATCCGCGTGGAAAAACAGCATCGCATCGAAAGTCCTTGATCCGAAACCCAGCTTCAGCTTGAGATGCTTTTCCCCGACCATCCGCTGGTTGACGACCGAAAATATTCCTTCGAACTGGGGTTCGGGAAAGCCCTGTCCCCAAACCTCCTGTTCCATCCTTTTCGCAAGATCCAGCGTCATGTGCGAGGCTTCCAGCACTCCGTCGGTTTCGATGATCTTTTCGAGATCGGATTCGGAAAGCAGCGCCGAGGCCGCCTCCTCGAAGGCTTCGCGAAACCTGGAAAACTCCTCTTCCCTCACCGTGAGCCCTGCTGCCTGTGCGTGACCGCCGAACTTCAGGATGAGTCCCGGATGCTTTTTTGATACCAGATCGAGCGCATCCCTGAGATGGAATCCGGGAATCGATCTTCCCGAGCCCTTGATTTCCCCTTCGTTCCCCCTGGCGAATGCCACGGAAGGTCGATGATGACGGTCCTTGATTCGGGAGGCGAGAATGCCGATGATTCCCTGATGCCAGTTGGGGTCGAACAGGCTGATGCTGTATTTCCCTTCGAAATCGACCGATTCGAGCGTGGCATTGGCTTCCTGCTGCATCTGGGACTCGATCGATTTCCTTTCCCGGTTGAGTCCGTCCAGCCTGTCCGCGAATTCGAAAGCCCTTCCCGCATCCCGGCTCAAAAGGCATTCGATGCCGATCGACATGTCTTCCAGCCTTCCCGCAGCATTGAGTCTGGGTCCGAGCATGAATCCGAGATCGTACGAAGAAGCCCTGGAAGGGTCGCGCTTCGCAACCGAAAAAAGCGCATCGATTCCCGCGCGCGCCTTTCCATTTCTCATCCTCTGCAATCCCTGCGAAACCAGGATGCGGTTGTTGGCATCGAGCTTCACCACGTCGGCGACGGTACCGAGCGCGACCAGATCGAGCAGCGCGGCGAGATTCGGCTCCTTCCCATCGAAATGACCGCGATTCCTGAGCTCGGCCCGCAACGCCATCATGACATAGAACATCACCCCCACCCCGGCGAGATGCTTGCTCGGAAATTCGCACCCCGGCTGGTTGGGATTCACGATGCAAAGCGCATCCGGAAGTCGATCTCCCGGCAAGTGATGGTCCGTGACCAGCACCTCGATTCCCATGGATTTCGCTTCATTGACCCCTTCCACGCTGGCGATTCCGTTGTCCACCGTCACGATGAAGTCCGGTTTCTTTTCGCTGGCAAGACGAACGATTTCGGGGGTGAGCCCGTATCCGTATTCGAAGCGGTTGGGCACGATGTAATCGACGCATGCCCCCATCGCGTCAAGCGCACTCATTCCGACCGCGCAGGCGGTGGCGCCGTCCGAATCGTAATCGGCCACGATCAGCAGGCGCTTTCCTTCCTGCACCGCATCGGCGAGGATTTCCGCCATTCTCCCCGCATTTTTCAGCTTTCCGAAAGGGACGAGGCGGTCGAGCGATCTCTCCATTTCCCCGGATGAGCGAATGCCTCGCGCAGCATAGACCCTGGCCAGAACCGGATCGATTCCTTCCTGCTCCAGCGTCTTCCGGGCATCCTCCGGGTATTTCCTGGAAACGATGCGCTTCATGCAGGATGCTCCAGGAGCGGGCGGATTCTTTTCCAGAATTTCCAGAGATCGAGCTTTTCCACTCCGAACCCGAGCCCGGATTCGCAGTCGGAAAGAGTGAGGGAGAGTCCCTCCTGCACCGCCTGATGCAGGGGAGAGAACCATTGCTGCTCGAGCATCCGTAGCCGCCCGTCCCATTCGTTCTCGTCACGATATTTGATGGGAAGGAAAAGGTCTCCGAGGACGAGGAGATGCTCGCCTGCGGCGAGGGAAGAGATCCAGTTTTCGGCATCTTCCGGAACCGGGCCGCAGGGGATTCCGGTTCTTGCAGCCAACAGGTTTGCCAGGGGATCATTGCTTCGGACCGATGCATATCCGGAACTTGCGGTTTCGGACCCGCTTCCCCCTCCCCAGAGCCACAGGCTGTTGACAGGAAGTTCCCCCCGCTTCTCGCGCTCCTCGTTGACCGGATGATCGTGGAGCAGCATCTGGATTTCGTTCAACACATGATTCCAGCGCATCGCATCCTCCCCTTGCGGCAGATGCTTCGAAATGTCCCTGCCCATGACTTCGGAAAGCGGCGTGGTCGAAATACCCGGATCTTCCGGGATTTCCAGAATCCATGCGCCTTGCTCGATGGAAAATTGGAATCCGTCCTCGGCAAAATGACGGTTGAGCGTCTCGATGAGGCGCGCTGTCTCCTCACCGGAGACAGGAAGGAGTTCCCCGCCGATCAGGACGAACCTGTCCCGCATGAGTTGCAGGTGGACTGGATCGGCGCGTAGCCGGTAGCCGCGCGCTCCTTCCGGCCTGAAAAACGGCGCGACCGGCCAGTCTTTCTGCCTTTTCACCCCGAAGGCGCGGCAAAGCCATTCCTCGATCGGCATTTTTGCGGATTTGAACATTTCTCCCCTGGCAAGCAGCGTCTCGAGCGCGGGAAGAGGATCGATCCGGAAGGAAGCATCCGGCCAGAACAGCCCTGGAATCATTACATGACATTTCATGGATAGAGTGTAGCGGAAATTTGTCTACGCTTCACCGTTGTGTCAAACTTCACCTTTTTCAGAAAATACCGCCTTGCTTCCCTACGAGCTTTTTGTCGGATTGCGCTATACCCGCGCAAAACGCAGAAACCATTTCATTTCCTTCATTTCGCTCATTTCCATGGTCGGGATCGCGCTGGGCGTCGCCGCGCTTATCGTGGTGCTTTCGGTAATGAACGGATTCCAGAAGGAATTGCGCTCCCGCATTCTCGGCGTGGCCGCCCATGTGGAAATCACGTCCGACAACAACCTGCTGCAGAACTGGCGGAACGTGGCATCGATCGCATCGCAGAACCCCGAAGTGAAAGGCGCCGCCCCCTATGTGCTCGCACAGGGAATGCTTTCGCTCGACCAGTCTGTGCAGGGCGTTTATATCCGCGGGATCCTGCCCTCCGAGGAACCGAAGGTCGCGGACATCGGCAGTCACATGAAAAAGGGCAGCCTGGAAAATCTGAAGTCCGGCGAATTCGGCATCGTGCTGGGTTCGGAAGTGGCCCGCTCCATCGGCGCCACGATGGGGGACAAGATCGTCCTGATCGCTCCCCAGGGTCAGGTGACGCCTGCGGGCATCCTGCCCCGCCTCAAGCAGTTCACCGTGGTCGGAATTTTCGAGGTTGGCATGTTCGAATTCGACAGCGGACTCGCCCTCGTCAACCTTTCCGACGCAGAGCGCCTCTACAGGATGGGCGATGCCGTCACCGGGGTGAGGCTCAAGCTGAAAAATCTCGATCTCGCGCCCCAGGTGTCCGAGGAACTGCAGGCAAAGCTTCCTCCCGACGTCATCGTGACCGACTGGACGCGCCAGCATGCCAATTTCTTCCGGGCAGTGAAAATCGAAAAGAACGTGATGTTCATCATCCTGTTCCTCATCGTCGCAGTGGCCACCTTCAATATCGTCTCGACTCTGGTGATGATGGTGACCGACAAGCAGTCGGATATCGCCATCCTGAGAACGCTCGGCGCATCCCCTGCGAGCATCATGAAAATCTTCGTCGTGCAGGGCTCGCTGATCGGCGTGATCGGCACCCTGCTCGGGGTGTTTTTCGGCGTGCTGATCGCGCTCAACATCGACGTCATCGTCCCGTTCAGCGAACATGTCTTCCACACCCATTTCCTCGCCAAGGACGTGTATTACATTTCCGAAGTGCCCTCCAGCCTGGAAAAATCGGACGTGGTTTCGATCACCCTCCTTTCGCTCACGCTGAGCCTGCTGGCGACGCTCTATCCGAGCTTCCGCGCATCCAGAGTGAATCCTGCGGAGGCGCTGCGCTATGAATGAAGTGTTGTCCTGCAAGGGCCTCAGGAAATCCTACTTCCAGGGCAGGATCGAGGTATCCGTATTGCTCGGGATCGATCTCGAAGTGGGAACCGGGGAGAGCGTCGCAGTGATCGGCGCATCCGGTTCGGGGAAAAGCACCCTGCTGCATCTGCTGGGCGGACTCGACAGCCCGACCTCCGGAGAGATCCGCATCCTGGGAAGGAACATCGAGAAGGTTTCCGAAGCGGAAAGAGGGGACATCAGGAACCGCTCGCTCGGTTTCGTCTACCAGTTCCATCATCTCCTGCCCGAATTTTCCGCGCTGGAAAACGTCTCCATGCCGCTGCTCATCCGGAGAACGAACCGCGGCGAGGCAGAAAAAAAGGCCGCAGCAATGCTGGAGCGGGTCGGACTCGGCAAAAGGCTTTCCCACAAACCCGGAGAACTCTCCGGCGGGGAAAGGAGCCGCGCGGCGCTCGCCCGCGCGCTGGTGACAAGCCCTGCCGCCATCCTCGCCGACGAGCCCACCGGAAACCTCGACCGCCATACTGCGGAAGCGATGTTCGAGCTGATGCTGGAATTGAACCGTTCCCTTTCAACCAGCCTCATCATCGTCACCCATGACGAGACGCTGGCCAGAAGAACGGAAAGGGTTCTGAAACTCGTCGACGGAAGATTGGTCTAGCCGCTTTTCCGGCATCAAATATTCAGTTATTCGCACTCCGGGGTCGGATTTCTCGAGCATCCTGGGTAGAGCTGATTTTCACAATTCAACGAACGGCCCCTCGGAGTCGCCCGCTTGCCTTCCACAGGTCGAAGCACCATAATGCATTGCATATGCGATGCAAGGAGCGATCATGAAAAGCTCAACCATACCTTCCCTGAGAGTGGATCCTGAACTGAGGCAAGCGGCGGAGAGCGTTCTGGAGAATGACGAAAGTCTTTCCAGTTTCGTCGAGCAATCCCTTCGGCTCAATATAGAACGCAGGAAACTGCGCAGGGAATTCATTTCTCGCGGCTTGGCCTCCCGGGATGAAGCGAGACGCACCGGGGAGTATTTTTCCTCCGAGTCGGTGCTCGATGATCTGGATGCGATGCTTGCAGGAAAATGAGCTTCAAGGTCCGTTACACGCGAGCGGCAAGGGAAGATCTCAAGCGTCTTTTTGCCTTTCAACTGGAACGCGACCGCAAAACGGCGCTTTGCGCCCGTGAAGCGATCGAAAAGAGTGTCGAGTTTCTTCGTGAATTTCCATTTTCCTGCCGAAAGTCCGAGTCCGGAAACCCATTCCTGCGCGAACTCGTCATCCCTTTCGGTGCAACAGGTCATGTTGCATTGTTCGAAATCGAGGACAACGATACCATCACCATCCTCGCGATTCGTCACCAGTTGGAAGACGACTTTCACTGAACGATGTTTCCTTCACCTCACTCGTCAGGACATGGAGGGGCGGCGAAAAAGGGGATGATGTCCGCTCCGAACCCACCGGGCAGCTCTATTCTTAAGAAACGGCTGTCAGCAAAGCACAATGACGCCCAACGACCAAGGTTGGATCGTGATCGCGAAGCGAGCCGAGATCTCGTCCGTTTGTTGGACGGGCCCGGATGCCATGAAAATATCTCTTGAGAGATGCCCCCTTTCGGGGACGGGAAATATGGAAATGCATTATGAGCGCAAGGTCAGGAGCAAACCCAGACGTGGCGGTCGCGCCACTGCGACCGCCATTCTCTATGATAGACTATGAATCGTCAGCATCTACCGCATTGGAGGGTAGCGTGAATACAAACCTGGAAGTCCTGGAAGCTGAAGTTATGCAGTTATCGCCTGTTGAACGGTCTCATCTGCTTGAGCGGCTGATCGCCAGCCTTGATTCGGATCCCGAAGTCGAGGAGGCTTGGGAGCGAGAGGCAGATCGCAGGGAAGCCGAACTGGAATCCGGTTCGGTCTCGGCTGTTTCCGGACAGGAAGCTGTCGCCCGACTTCGGGCAAGACTTGCGCGATGACCTACACGCTCCATCCCGGAGCCGAGCATGATATTGCCAACGCTCTGGATTTTTACAGCGAACAAGCTGGCCGCATTGTTGCTGAACGTTTTCTCGAAGAATTCGAACGTGCCACAAAGCTCTTGGTTGAGCATCCCGAACTCGGAACACCAACG
>JABEVD010000184.1 GCA_013044025.1 Burkholderiales bacterium | reverse complement strand
GCATGGTGGCGAAGCGTTTTTCCGGCGAGATGGCCGGCTGCGAAGGAAGGGAATTCGGAAATGTCGAGTTCGTTCACCGCCTGCATCACGGCCTTGCTCATCACCAGCATTTCGTAGAGGCCGATGCGGCCGTGGAATCCTGTGCCGTTGCACTGCGGACAGCCCTTGCCGTGCCGGAAGTTCGCTTTCCTGTCGCCGATCTCCGGCTTCATCCATTCGATTTCGTTCGGGGTGGGCTGATATGGCTCTGCGCAGCTTGCGCAGACCAGCCGCACAAGGCGCTGTGCGACCACCACGAGGAGCGATGCGGTCACCATGTATTTGGGGATTTCCATGTCGATCAGGCGGATCGGAGTGCTGGCGGCATCGTTGGTATGCAGGGTGGAGAGCACGAGATGCCCGGTCATCGCGGCGCGCAGGCCGATCTGCGCCGTTTCGTGGTCGCGCATCTCGCCGATCAGGATGATGTCCGGATCATGCCGGAGAGCCGAGCGCAGCACCCTGGAAAAGGTGAGGTCGATTTTTTCGTTCACCTGAACCTGGTTGATGCCGGAGAGCCGGTATTCGACCGGATCTTCGACGCTGATGATCTTGCTTTCCGGGGTGTTGAGTTCGGAAAGCGTGGCGTAGAGGGTGGTGGTCTTGCCGCTTCCGGTGGGGCCGGTCACCAGCACCAGTCCGTTGGGGCGGTGGATGAGCCTGCGATACTCTTCCAGCAGGTCTTCAGGCATGCCCAGCTTCTCCAGGCTCAGGAAGCCGCTTTCCTGGGGAAGCAGGCGCATCACGATGGATTCACCGTTCTGGGTCGGCATGGTGGAAATGCGCACGTCCACCCGCTGCTGTCTCACCATGACATTGAAGCGCCCGTCCTGCGGCAGCCTTTTTTCGGAAATGTCGAGACCGGAAGCGAGCTTGAGGCGAAGCGCGAGCGCGCCGGAAATTCTGAGATCGGATTCGGTCTGCGGGTAGAGCACGCCGTCGATGCGGAAGCGGATGGAAAGCTTGCCGTCCTGCGGCTCGATATGGATGTCGGATGCGCGCGCCTGCAGGGCATCCTGGAACATCGACTGCAACAGCTTCACCACCGGCGCTTCCTCTGCGCCCACCCCGGCGGAGAGCGCGCCGAAATCGACATCGGTTTCGTGCAGATCCTTTTCGAGTTCGCGGGCAAGTCCGGAGATCTCCTCGGTGTGACGGTAGATCCGGTCGATGGTCTGCATCAGCTTGGTTTCGTCGACGGCAGCGATTTCCACCTTGCGTCTTACGAGTCTTCCGATCGAATCGGAGGTGAGGAGGTCGGTGGGATTGGCCATGCCCACCAGAACGCCCTCACTCCGCTCTTCGAGCACGAGCGCGCGGAAGCGGCGCGCCTGGCTTTCCGAGAGGAGGCAGGCGGTGTCCGGCGCAACATGGAAAAAATTGAGGTTCACATAGGGAATGCCGAGCTGGGAAGCGAGGGCCTTGGAGATCTGCTCTTCGGAAAGAAGCCCCTGTGCCACCAGGATGCGCCCCAGCTTCTGCCCGGTCTGCTTTTGCAGGGCGAGGGCGCGTTCCAGGTCTTCCTCGCTGACGAGGTTCTCCTGCAGGAGGATCGGGCCGAGCTGCAATTCGCTACGCATCGGCCTGCCTCATTCGCGCGGCCCATTGCGCCCGATGTGCCTTGCCGGACTGTCCATGACTTCTCCTGAATTCTTCCCTATTCCATTTTACTCCGCGTTTGCGGAAGACGCGAAAGTCGGGAAGTTTTCAGGAAACGGCAAGCATCGCCGGTCAGTTTTTGGACTGGCGACCGGTTCTTGGATCCTTGCGCGATGGAGGGCGCTGTCTGCCCGGAAGCTGGGTCCTGCCGTTGGGGATCGGTTCGGGGCGGATCGAGGGATCGGGTTCGAATCCGGGGACCACTTCGGCCCTGATCTTGCTCTTGATGAGGCGCTCGATGCCGGCAAGAAGCTTGTCCTCGTCCACGCAGACGAGCGAGACCGCTTCGCCTTCGCATCCCGCGCGGCCGGTTCTGCCGATGCGGTGGACATAATCTTCCGCCACGTTGGGCAGCTCGAAATTGACCACATGCGGCAGTTCGCTGATGTCGATGCCGCGCGCTGCGATGTCGGTTGCGACCAGCACCTGTAGCGAGCCATCCTTGAATTCTGAAAGCGCGCGGGTGCGGGCCGCCTGGCTCTTGTTGCCGTGAATGGCGAGCGCGGGGATGCCGCCCCTCGTGAGCTGGTCTGCGAGACGGTTTGCGCCGTGCTTGGTGCGGGTGAAAACCAGCACCTGATGCCAGTCGTTTTCGCGCACCAGATGGGCGAGCAGCGCGCCTTTTCTTTCGCGGTCCACCCGGTATACCTTCTGGGAAACCAGTTCGGTCGCGCTGTTTCTTCTGGCGACTTCGATCAGGGAGGGATGGTCGAGCAGGCCGTCGGCCAGCTTCTTGATCTCGTCGGAAAAAGTGGCGGAAAAGAGCAGGTTCTGGCGGGATTTCGGCAGCAGGGCGAGGATTTTCCGGATATCGTGGATGAATCCCATGTCGAGCATCCGGTCCGCCTCGTCCAGGACCAGGATCCCGATGCCGGATAGATCGAGATGGCCCTGCTGCACATGGTCGAGCAGCCTGCCCGGGGTCGCGACCAGGATGTCGACCCGCCCTTTCAACTGTCTGATCTGCGGGTTGATGTTGACCCCGCCGAACATCACCATCGAGTTCAGCTTCAGGTATTTGCCGTATTCGCGCACGCTTTCCTCGACCTGGGCCGCGAGTTCACGGGTCGGAGTCAAGACCAGCGCCCTGGGTTTTCCCGGGGTTGCGGCAGGACCCGCTTCGAGCCTTTGCAAAAGCGGGAGGGTGAATCCGGCGGTTTTGCCGGTTCCGGTCTGGGCCCCTGCAAGCAGGTCGCCGCCGGAGAGCACGGCTGGGATCGCCTGCATCTGGATCGGGGTGGGTTCGCTGTAGCCGCGCTCTGAAACTGCGCGCACGATTCTTTCGGACAAGCCAAGTGAAGCAAATGACATAGGGATCTTTCCCCCGGAACGAGGGCGGTGCTGTAAGGAGGGCGAATTGTACCAGAATGACGCCGCATTGGCAGCCTGTCAAGGATTCACTGATATTTCCTGAAATTCTCCATGTCGAACTGGGAGGGAATGCTGTATGCCTTTTCCTTCACTAGCATCATGAGCGCATCGACCACTTCGGGATCGTAAAGTATCCCGCGGTTCGCGCCAAGCTCGTCGAGCGCCGCCCCGATTCCCAGAGCCGGGCGGTAAGGGCGATGGGAAGCCATCGATTCCAGTACGTCGGCCACTGCAAGGATTCTCGCTGCCTGGGATGGGTTGGCGCGATTGGCGGATTCTATGATGCGCTTAACAGGAATTCATTTCCATCCGTTGAGACATTTTCATAGCATTCAGTACGGGATCAACGAACGGAGGAAAAAATGGACATCGGAATTTCTGAAAAGGATCGCAGGGAGATCGCGCAAGGGCTTTCCCGTTTTCTGGCGGATACCTACACGCTCTACCTCAAAACCCACAATTTTCACTGGAACGTCACCGGCCCCATGTTCCAGACGTTGCACCTCATGTTCATGGACCAGTACAACGAGGCGTGGATGGCGGTGGATCTCGTCGCCGAAAGAATCCGTGCGCTCGGCTTTCCCGCGCCAGGCAGTTACGCGGAATTTTCCAGACTCACTTCCATTCCGGAGAGCGAAGGGGTGCCGAAGGCGAAGGACATGATCCGCGAACTCGTCGCAGGGCAGGAAACGGTGACGAGGACCGCTCGCTCCATCTTTCCGATTGCGGAAAAGGCGGGGGATCAGCCTACTCTCGACCTGCTCACGCAAAGGATGCAGATCCACGAGAAGAACGCATGGATGCTGAGAAGCCTCCTGGAGGATTGATTTTTTAGCGGAATTTGGTAATATCGCGGGCTTCCAGTGCAAGGCCCGTCCATGAAGATCGAACTCCTCTCTCCGGCGAAAACTGCCGAAATCGGCAGGGAAGCCGTGCTCCACGGTGCGGATGCGGTCTACATCGGCGGTCCTGCCTTTGGTGCCCGGGCCAGTGCGGGCAACGAAGTGGGCGAGATCGCCGCGCTTTGCGGATTCGCCCACCGCTATGGTTCGCGCATCTTCGCCACGCTCAATACCATTTTGCACGACTCGGAGCTGGAGCCGGCAAGGCGCCTCGTATGGCAGCTTTACGAGGCCGGGGTCGATGCCCTCATCGTGCAGGACATGGGGCTTCTGGAGCTCGATCTTCCGCCAATCGAACTCCACGCGAGCACCCAGACCGACATCCGGAGCGCGGAAAAAGCGAAATTTCTGTCCGATTGCGGATTTTCCCAGATCGTTGTGGCGCGCGAGCTTTCCCTTGACCGGATCCGGGAAATTGCCGGTTCGGTCGATGCGACGCTGGAATTTTTCGTGCATGGCGCGCTGTGCGTGGCTTATTCCGGGCAGTGCTACATCAGCCATGCCCAGACCGGCAGGAGCGCCAACCGCGGCGATTGCTCGCAGGCCTGCCGCCTTCCCTACACCCTGAAAGATGGGGAGGGCAGGGTGGTTTCCTTCGAAAAGCATCTGTTGTCCATGAAGGACAACGATCAGAGTGCGAACCTGGAAGCGCTCATCGATGCGGGAATCGGCTCGTTCAAGATCGAGGGGCGCTACAAGGATGCGCCATATGTGAAGAACATCACCGCGCATTACCGCAAGCTGCTGGACCAGTTCTTCGAAAGACGCCCCGAGTTTTCAGCGTCTTCTTCAGGGAAATGCTCCTTCCGCTTCCAGCCCGATCCTGACCGGACCTTTCATCGCGGATCCACGGACTATTTCGTCAATGGCAGGAAGGAAGACATCGGCGCTTTCGATTCTCCCAAGTTCATGGGCAAACCGGTCGGGAAGGTGATGCGGGTGGGAGATGGATGGATCGAGATCGATTCCCTGGAGCCCATGCACAACGGCGACGGAATCTGCTTCCTGAAAAAGCGCGAACTGGTGGGCGGACGCATCAACCGTGCGGAAAAAGTCGGCAATGCCTGGAGGCTCCATCCCAACGCTCCTTTCCTCGAAGGACTCAAGGCCGGCACGGAAATTTTCAGGAATCTCGATCACGAATGGGAACAGGCGCTCCTCGGAAATTCCGCGGAGCGGAAGATCGATGTCGATCTGCATCTCGGGAACGATGCATCCGGATTCATCCTCACCCTGAGCGACGAGGACGGGAACGTCGCATCCGAAAATTTCGCAATGCAGCTCGAACCTGCGAAGAAAGAGGTGAATTTCCAGGAACAACTGGCGAGGTTGGGAGAAACCATTTTCAGGCCCCGCAAAATCTCGATCGATCTTGCTGCCAACTGGTTCATCCCTGCGTCGGCCCTGAATGCGGCAAGGCGCAGTGCTGTGGAAAAACTCGAGGCCGTGCGCCTCGAAAATCTTGTGAAAAGGACGAGAAAGCCTGCCGTGGAGCCGCCCGTCCCTTATCCGGAAGATACCCTTTCCTATCTTGCCAATGTCTACAATCACAAGGCGCGTGAATTTTACGAAAAGCATGGCGTGAAAGTGATCGAAGCGGCTTACGAAGCGCACGAGGAGGCGGGCGAAGTTTCGCTCATGATCACCAAACACTGTCTGAGGTTTTCCTTCCAGCTCTGTCCGAAACAGGCAAAAGGCGTGACCGGCGTGCAGGGTCAGGTTCGCGCCGAACCCATGACGCTCGCCGGCGGCGGCGAAACCTTCACCCTGAAATTCGACTGCCGCGCCTGCGAGATGCACGTGATGGGAAAAATGCGCAAATCGGTCCTCGCTTCCCCGCCTCCCTCCATTGTCACTTTTTACAGGTAAGCGGCGGAGGCTTTACAGGATGGCGAAACCCTTTTAAACTCGCTACCCATGAAAAAACTGTTCGCCATCCTTTTTGCCCTGCTGCTTGCGAATCCCGTATTCGCGGCCGATGGCGACGGACTTCCCGCCGGGCTGAATGCGATTCCGGATGCGGTGCACAATCTCCTGTCTTTCGCGGAAAGCCAGATGGGGGCCGCTTACCGGCGCGGCGGGATCAGCCAGGAGAGCGGTTTCGACTGCAGCGGATTCGTGAGTTACGTTTTCGATCATGTGGAGGGAATCTCCCTTCCCCATAATGCGCGGGCGATGAGCATGATCGGCAGTCGCATCCGGGTTGCCGATCTCAAACCCGGGGATCTGGTGTTTTTCCGCATCATGCGCAGCGGGATTTCCCATGTCGGGATCTATCTGGGCGACAATCGCTTCATCCATGCCGCGAGCACCCAGACCGGCAGCGTCATGATTTCCGATCTCACCGAAAGCTATTGGGCAAGGCACCTTGCGGCCGCGCGCCGCATGATCGCCCCGGGCGAATGATCCGTTAAGTCCGGTTTAATCGTCTGCAGTTACCATGCCCCCTCGTTATCAAAGGGAGCATGACATGCGCATCATTCTTTTCTCGATCCTTGCAGTTCTTGCCGCAGAAGCCTCGGCGGCCGAGAAAGTCGGGGGCTGTTACCTCATTCCGAAGTCGCTTTGCCCGCATGCGGAACTTTCCGGGGCGCAGATCGCGGGCGCCAATCTTTCCGGTACGAATTTCACCGGGGCGGACATGCGTCGTGCGAATCTCGAGCATGCGAACCTTGCCGGGGCAAACCTGTTCGAAGCGAAGCTCGAAGGCGCGGTCGCGAGGGAGGCGAATTTTTCAGGGGCGAGCCTGTACAGGGTGAACGCGAGCCATGCCGATCTTGCCGGCAGCGAT
>JABEVD010000183.1 GCA_013044025.1 Burkholderiales bacterium | reverse complement strand
TTCTGCACAGCCTCGTAAACCGCCTCATGCCACTTCGGTTCGAGACCGAGCGCGTCGAGCGCATAATAGGTTCTGGCCAGTCTCGCCCAATTGTCGTCGAAAGCAGTGGGCTGGTAGCGGAACTGTACATCGGCCGGCATCTTCTTCAGCCAGGCTTCCAGGTATTTCTGCAGGTCGTAGCAATGTGGGCAGCCATAGTAAAAAAATTCGATGACTTCGATCTTCTTTCCGGATTCGGTGGGTTGGGCGGGATCCAACTGGGTGAATCCCTTTCCTGCATGCGCGGTTCCGAAACAGAACAGAAGGGAAACGAAGAGCAGCTTGCGGAACAGCTTCATGATTTCTCCTGGAAAAGATCGAAGATCAGTTTTTGACGACACTGGAAGGGATCCCGTTCTGGCGCAGATTCTGCTGCGCTTTGTCGATGTCTCCCTGATTGTTGAATGGACCGATCCGGACCCGGTAAGTCGAGTCTGCGCCCGAATCGATGCTGGATTCGAGCCCGAGCATCGCAAGCTTGGCTTTCATGTTGTCGGCGTCATCCCTGGAATGAAAGGATCCTGCCTGAACAAAAAAGCTCCGGGGTTCCGGAGCAGGTGCTTTGGCGACAACGGCGGGGGTCTTTACTTCGGCTTCGGCAGGCTTGACGGGCGCCTGCTGGGGTGCTGCCTGGGCCTTTGCGACAGCGGGCGCCTGCTGGTCTGGAAGGATCTTGTAGAAATCGAACTTGGGCTTGTCCGAATCGTGGTTCTCGGGAGGCTGGGGAACCGCGGCAACCTGGGCAGGCGGAAGATCGGGTGTCGCAGGTCGGGTGGAATTGGTATTGACGAATGGGCTTGGCAGCTTGTTGATGTACCAGGCCGCGCCGATCGAGACGCCAACGCCGAGAATCAGCCCGATCAGGATCCCCGCGAACATCGATCCACCGCGGCCGGAGCGGGAACCCGAAGATTTTTGCTTGTAGTCTCTGCTCATCGAAATCTCTTTACATTTTTTCAGGCGCGCTGACGCCGAGTAGTTCCAGTCCTCTTGCGAGCACCAGCCTCACCGCGGAAACGAGCAGAAGGCGGGCATTTCTCAAGCGCTCGTCCTCAACCAGGAAATGGGATGAATTGTAATAAGCGTGGAACAGCGCAGCAAGATCCTTGAGATAAAAGGCAATGATGTGCGGAGAAAGTTCCCTCGCAGCCGATCTGACGGTTTCCGGGAAATCGATGAGCATCTGGAGAAGATCGACTTCCACATCCGATTCGAGGGCGGTCGCATCCGCATCCTGCAGTTCGGAGAGATTTCCACCCCATTGCTCGAGCACGCTGGAGATCCGCGCGTGCGCATACTGAATGTAATAGACCGGGTTTTCGTTGCTCTGCGATTTCGCCAGATCGAGATCGAAATCGAGATGTTGATCGCATTTCCTCAGCACGTAGAAGAAACGGGCGGCATCGTTGCCGACTTCCTTCCTCAGTTCGCGAAGGGTGACGAAGTCCCCGCTTCTGGTCGACATGGAGGCCTTCTTTCCATCCCGGTAGAGCACTGCGAACTGCACCAGGGCGACTTCCAGTTTGTCCGATGAAGCGCCCGCAGCCTCCAGAGCGCCTTTCACCCTGGGAATGTATCCGTGATGATCCGCTCCCCAGATGTCGATGACGCGATCATATCCGCGCTCCAGCTTGTTCAGGTGATAGGCGATGTCGGAAGCGAAATAGGTGTACAGGCCGTTTTCACGCTGCACCACCCGGTCCTTTTCGTCCCCATGGTGCGTGGAGCGGAACCATCTTGCGCCATCCTGGACATAGAGGTTGCCGGTGGATTCGAGAATATCGATGGCTCTTGCAACCAGGCCGCTGTCGAAAAGAGATTGCTCCGAGAACCAGGTATCGAAGGTGACGCCGAATTCGAGCAGGTCGTTTCTGCAGTCTCCCAGCTGTTCGTTGAGCACGAAATTGTGAATGTACTGGTAATCGGGGCCGAGGAGCTTCTTGGCATTTGCGATCAGCTTGTCGAGATGGACATCCTCATCCTCGATCACCGTGGGGATGTCATACAGGACCGCGCCGGGCGGGTGAAAATAACGGTCTCCATGCGCATCGTGGATCAGCTTCGCCATGTCCCGAACATAGCTTCCCTGGTAGGCGTTGGACGGGAAAAGGATATCCGTGCCGAGAATTTCCAGATAACGCAGCCAGGTGGAGATCGTCAGGATGTCCATCTGTCTGCCGGCATCGTTCACGTAATATTCGCGTTCGACCTGGTAGCCGGCTGCAGCAAGCACATTGGCAAGGCTCGCTCCGTAGGCCGCGCCTCTCCCATGCCCGACGTGAAGCGGGCCGGTGGGATTGGCGGAAACGAATTCGACCTGTACCCGGGTTCCGGCTCCCATGGTGCTGTTTCCGTAGTTCATTCCTGCGAGCTGAACCTGCCTTGCGATCTTTTGCTTGGAAGAACGGCGGATGAAGACATTGAGAAAGCCCGCTCCCGCGATTTCCACCTTTTCCACATGCTCGGAATGGGGCAGGTATTCGAGAATTTCAGTTGCAATCTGCCTCGGGTTTCTCTTCAGGGGCTTGGCCAGTTGCATGGCGACGTTGCAGGCATAATCTCCATGCGCGCCGAGCTTCGGGCGCTCCAGGTGGATTTCAGGCTCGAGATCGGAAATGCGCCTGACCGCTTCTGAAAAAAGCGTCCTGAGATGATCCTTGAAATCGGGAAAGGTCGGGTGTGTCATGATGGTTTATCGCTTATTATAACGTTGCTATGAATCAAAACTCCAGTGGATCGACATCGATATGCCACCTGACGGAACGATCCGGAGCGATGGATGGGATCAGCAAGTCGAGCAGATTCTGCAGACTGCTGCGGCTTTGCGACTGAAGGAGGATCTGCATGCGCTCCATGGAATTCATTCGCGGCAGAAATGCGGATACCGGTTCGAACACCGTGACCCCTTGCGCCAGGCTTCTGGCCGATTTTTCCACCTTGCGGAGAAATTGGTGCGCGAGTTCCACCGATGTCGATTCGGCGCGGATCAATGCCTGATGCGAAAACGGCGGAAATCCTCCCGCCTCGCGTTCTGCAAGGAGCAGGCTCGCCATGGCATCGTAATCGTGCTGGATCAGGGCGGAAAAAAGCGGATGATCCGGGAATTCGGTCTGGATCAGGACTTCTCCAGGAAGCGTTGCGCGGCCGGCCCTTCCGGAGACCTGCGTGAGCAGGGAAAACAGCCTTTCGGAAGCACGGAAATCGCAACTGTAAAGGGACGAATCCGGCTGGAGGATGCCGACCAGGGTCAGGTTGGGGAAATTGTGCCCCTTCGCGAGGATCTGGGTGCCGACGAGAATGTCCACTTCTCCGCGATCGATGCTGTCCAGCATTTCCTCGAACGAATTTTTCCTGCGCAGATTGTCCCGGTCGATGCGCAGGATTCTGGCCTGCGGAAACA
>JABEVD010000182.1 GCA_013044025.1 Burkholderiales bacterium | reverse complement strand
TTCAGGATCTCGATCCCGGAGATTCTCGGAAGCCCGAGATCGAGGATCATCAGGCTGTAATTTTCCGCATCCAGGGCGGCCATCGCTTCCCGGCCGTCCCTGACCCAGTCGACCGTGACACGCTCCTGCACGAGGCCTTCCCTTACGCCATCGCCAAGATCCTCGTCATCCTCGACCAGGAGAATTCTCATGGGTCATCTGCTTTCCTGTGCTCTTTTGAGATCGACCTGAATTTCCTCGCGGCGCCCCCTGTCGGCGATTTCCCTTCCCGGCCTCGCAGGTGCGGAAAGCGCCTTGTTGAGGTATTCGATCGCCAGATCGTAATTGCCTTCCTGGAGCATCAGGTCCCCGTAAAAATAATTCGCGTCGATTCCTTCCGGATTCAGTTCCATCGCGCGGAGGAGATACTTTTCCGCCTTTTTCCTGTCGCCGAATCCGATCGGCCAGCCCGGAACCTTATAGTAAAGCGAGCCAAGGCTGGTGTAAATCGAGCCGTGCAGCGCGGTCGGATCGATTCTTTCCGCTTCCAGAAGCAGGTTCCTGGCATTTCTCGCGAGTCCGAGCGCGGAGAACCCTCCCTTCACCTTGGCCTCGGATGTGAGGATGATCGCTTTCCAAACCATGGGCTCCGCCTTGCCCGGATAGCGCTGGACGACATCCTGCGCCATCCCGGCCAGCGTATCGAAAGCGGCATCCTGCTTCTCGGCAGGGGTACGGTAATTGACTATAGCCCATTCGTGCTGAAGGCGCACGATCGCCTCATCGAGACCCGGATCGGCGAACGCCTGAAGCGGGAAGAAGATCGCAATCCACGCCAGATTCCACAGGAGCTTCATGGGCGCCTTCAGTGCGTCAGGTTCTGCAGATACCGGAAAATGTCCGCATACAGCCTGTAGAAAACCCTGGCGCAATGAACGACCGCCTCCCGATCTTGCGCATCTTCCAGGCGGTTCACCAGCGTTTCATAAAACGCGGTGTGTCCGACATCGAGCGCGCCGTGCGAAGTGAGGTAACTGAATGCTGCATCGGGAAGCCCCAAACTCTGCCTGAGCGCGCCCGCAGCGACCGAAGCAATCTGCACGCTGGTTCCTTCGAGCACCAGGACCATGCCCAGGAAACCTGCAGGATTGCATCTACTGACCGTATCCCAGGCATAGGCCACCATGAGTTCGGTCTCGATGCTGGGTTTTCCGTGGCGAACCGCCTCCGGATCGCCCCCGCAGGCGCGGATGTCGTTCAGAATCCATTCGTGATGGCCGATTTCCTCGCCGATGTATTCGGCCATTCCTGTCCTGAGCCATTCCAGACGCTCCGGGATGGCCGCGCCGCAAGCCATCAACAGGGGAAGCGTATGTTTGACGTGGTGATAGGCCTCGGTGAGGAAGGAAATGTAAAGCGATCTGGAAATCTTCCCTTCCGCTCCAGCGCGGATGACGGGAAGGGACAGGAGACGGTTGCGCTCCTCTTCGGTTGCTGCGAGCAACTCCTGGTAAAACGTCATGCTTTCTCCTCGTACAGGGCCTCGATTTTTTCGCGATAGATCGGCCAGATGGCATCCCGCCTCAACCTGCCATTGGCGGTGAGCAGGCCATTATCCGGCAGGAAAGGCGCATCGGCAACCAGCCATTTTCCCACCCGCGCATAATCGGGCAGCACCTCGTTCGCTTCCTGCACCGCAGCCGCGATTCCACCGGGGTCTCTCGGCACGATCACCGCCACGCTCCATGGCCTGCCTTCCCCGAAAACGACCGCCTGCATGATCGCGGCATGATGGGTCAACTCCCGTTCTACCCATTCCGGCGCGACATTCCTGCCAAAGGAGGTAATGAAAATATTTTTTTTCCTTCCGGTCAAGTGAAGATATCCATCCTCGTCCAGAAACCCGGTGTCTCCCGTGGGCCAGAACCCTTCGCGAAATTCCGAAGGCTGCCCGCAGTATCCCAGCATCACCGCCCCTTTCGCCAGGATTTCCCCGTCATCGGCGAATTTCAGTTGCACATGCGGAAGCGGCTTTCCGACGCTGCCGGGACGATTCTCCCTTTCCGTATTGAGGCAGAGCACAGAAGCGCATTCAGAAAGCCCGTATCCTTCGTGGACGGGGAGGCCGAGCTTGCCGGCAATCTCCAGCAGTCGAATCGAGACCGGTGCGCCGCCCACCGCGAGAAAACGCATTTCCGGAAGGAAGACGTGCCCCTTCCCGACGAGTGCGCAAATCGCCTGGAGAAGCTGGGGAGTCAGGATGGCGCAGGTAGCGCGAAAATCGGCGAGCGCTTTGCCCATTTTCAGCGGGTCGAGCTTCGCCGCTCCTTCCAGCCCGACCTTGGACAGCGAAGGAAGGTTGCAGCACGCACCGGCCAGGAGTGGAACATAAATTCCGCCGATATTCTCGAGCAAAGTGGAAAGAGGCAGCACGCTGAGATAGCGGTCTTGCGAATCCGCACGGGATGCATCGAGGAGCGATCGCGCGACCTGCTCGATGGATTCCATCGAAAGGCACACCCCTTTCGGGTTGCCGGTGGTGCCGGAAGTATAGGTCACCTTGGCAGTCCCTGCCGGGAGTTCCGCAGGCCGGTTTTCAACACGGAGCTCGGAATGTTTCCTGCCGAAGCGATCCCCTTCCCGCCTGCCAAGAATCCCGAATCCCGCCCCTTGCAGAATGGCGCAAAAATCATCCGCCCTGTCGGTCAGAATCAGGTCCACGCCGGAATCCCGGATGACATGGATCAACTGGGCGGGGCTGAAAAATCCGGGAAGTGGCACGCAGACGATTCCTGCTTCGATGGCCGCGAGATCGATGAGCGCCCACAAAGGGGAATTGTCCATCGCGATGCCGACCACCCTCACTCGCTCGTTGCGGAGCTTCGCGGAAAAGGATTTCACCGCAACCGAAAATTCCGCATAACCGTATGCGTTTTCTCCGTCGGAAAAGGCGATTCCGCTGTGCCTGGAAAGCGCGGATATCACCGTGCTCACGGCAGCGGCTCCAGCAGCCTGAGATTGTCGAGCAGGAGGGAATAACTGTTCGGCACATTGCCTGCCATCACCATCGGATTCTTGCCGTAGTAGCTCCCCCATCCTGACTGGCATTCATGCGGAAGCCTGCTTCGATCTGCAGTGCAGATTTCGGTCAGTTCGATCCCCAGCTTGGAGAAGGCATTGCGCAAGCCCGGTATGGCGGTAAACACCACCCAGCCCACACCAATTTCATTGAGGTGGGCGGTCAGCACCGCAATCAGGTGCCGGCCCATGCCCGGCCGGAAGGCGGCGAGATTTCCCACTTCGACGATGTCCTCGCGCCCCACCTTTCTGCCGGTTTTCGCCGTGAGGAACTGATCCACAGGCTGATCGAGATAGGCTTCCAGGAAAAGTTTTTCCGCGCCCGCGCTGCGCAATCCGCATACTGCGAGAAGCTCACCCTTGGCATCCCTCAGGCTCATCAGTTGCGGCAAGAAGTGATGCACTTCCGCGCCGTATGCCAGTCGGAAGGAAGTCTGTACGAACTGCTCGAGTTCCTTCCTGTCCTGCGCATCCGGTCCGGAGAAATGGATGTGGAAGCGCTTGCGATATATCGCGGAACGTTCGCTCACGGGTTGCATTTCGTCGCACCGCAACAAGGCTGATTGCATCGCATATTCTCCCTCTGGAACAGGTTTTTTGCGTAGCTTATTGGACTTCTCTTAAGGCATGCTTAATTGACATCCTTATGATTTCTTAAGGAAATTTGTAACGGAATGTTTCCCGGAAATTCGGCCTTGTAACCGAAGGGAAATGCGCGGAAAGAAAGAAGAAAAGCCGGCCCCGGGGGGCCGGCAGGAAGTTCAGGCAGCCTTTTGCAACATGGGCTTCAGGTGCAGCACCGCGGCTTCCCGGAAGGTATACCACATCTTGTTCTCGTAATCGTAAAGCTGGCAGCGCTTGAAAATCGAAAACACCGTCGAGAAGCGGAAGCGATACTCGTGGATGTACTGGCCGTATTCGCGCTTCAGATCGACATAGGCCTGCTTCAGATGATAGAACGGAATCCGGTTGTCCACATGATGCGGAATGTGGATCATGATGTTGTGGATCAGGATTTCGCTCAGCGCAGAGCAGCGCACGATGGTGCTGCAGTAAACCTGTCCGATCGCATTGCTCCATTCGTTGCGCTGATCGAAGAACGGAATGTCGGGATGCGTGTGGTGCAGGAAAACGAACAGCGCGATGAAATAGTTGAACACCAGGAAAGGAAGCAGCACTGCCGCGACCACGCCGAGAACACCGCCGGCATAGTGGAAGGCGAGCGCGGAATAGCCGAGGAAGAATACCAGGGTGACCAGCTTCCCGACCGTGAACATGTGGCGCTCGCGCAGGTTGGGATCGGGCTTGAAACGGACCATTCCCGCCCACCATACTCTCAGCAGGTAATGCAGGGCGCAGGTATAAGGGCTCCTCTCCAGACGGTAGACGAGGCGCTGCAGCGGAGACTTCGCCGCGTATTCTGCAGGGGTCAGGGGACGCCAGATCCAGTCGATTGGAGAAAAGGATGTGAAACCGTGATGAACCTTGTTGTGGCCATAGGACCAGAGACGGTACATGTTGAGCGAAGGAAGCATGAACACGGTCCCCAGGATTTCCGCCACCCGCTTGCTCTGGAACAGCGCGCCGTGCGCCGCATCGTGCGCCCAGACGAACATGAAGGCCACCGCGCAACCTGCCAGGAGGCCGAAGACCAGCTTCAGCAGCGGGTTCTGAAACAGGAATACGCCGCTCACCGCGCCCAGATAAAGCGCGAGATCGAAAAGGTACCAGGAAATCGCCCGCGCGCCCGACCTTGTATAGCATTCCGGCGAAATCGCCTGACGAACGGTCTGCAGCTTGACCTGGTGCAATTCCTTGTAGGAAGGAGTCTTTTCCATGTATTTCCCTATAAAACATAAAGAAGATCGGCCTGAGGCGCAATCATATCCCAATATTATCACGATTTCGAGCACTTCCCTTGATCTGGATCAAACCGTGAATTTGCCATATTTGTGTAATATCTCCCTTGCCGCAACGCAAAGCGACAAATCAAATCAATCACCAATAATGGGAGTGGATACATCATGAAGAAAATGTTGGGAATGAGTGCAATCGCGGGATTGCTGATGGCAACCGGTGCACAGGCTGCAATCACCAATATAGACGGCCAGGCTGGCGGCGGCCTCGTTCCCTGGGCGCTGCTTTCTTCGGGCCCCACGGTTGCGATCACCCATATTGCCACCCAGAACCTCGACATCAACAGCGTTGCCATCAACACCAGCTTCTCCAACATGGTCGAGATCTCCTACGCGCACAACATGCTCAATGACGGCGCTGCCACGGCCCTGGGCGTCAACACCGACAATGTCGACAACGTCGGATTCAAGGTCAAGCTCAACGACATGAGCGACACCATGCCGCAATTCGCGATCGGCGGCGTCTACAAGCGCGCATCCGGAAATCTGGCCGATTACCTCAACACCGCGCTGGGCGTGAACAAGTCCAGCACCGACCTGTACGGCGCGGTGAGCAAGATCGTCAACCTCGGCGGCAAGAACGTGCTGTTGAACGGCGTGCTGCGCGCGACCAAGGCCAATGCGCTCGGATTCCTCGGCTTCGGCGGCGGCAATGTGGCAGGCGCCAGCACCGGCTACAAGATCGAGCCCGAACTGTCCGCAGAAGTTTTTGCAGCCGACAATGTCATCGTCGGCGCGGAATACCGCAGGCAGCCGAACTATGGCATGACAGGAACGGGACAAGGCAACGTACTGAGCCAGAACTCCACCTATGACATCAACATCGTCTATGTAGCGAACAAGAACTTCACCCTGACTGCAGCCTATGTCAACCTCGGCACCGTTGCCCCAGGCGTCAACGGACAAGGAAGACAAAACGGCATGTTCCTGCAGGGACAGGTAAGCTTCTAAAAAGATTTCGGAATTCCTGATTTGCTCCGTTCCACGCCATTTCCCGCTCAAGCGGCAATGGCGTGTTTTTTTGATTTCCATTGATCCAGATCAAATGGAAAGGAAATTCCGGTTGTATAATCCATGTGCCGCAACAGACATTGTTGGGCGCAATCAAACCAAAAACGATCAAACCTAAAATTATCAGGAGTCCGAAGATGAAAAAAATCACTGGAGTAGGGGCAGTCGCCTGCGCGATGCTTTTCGCATCGGGAGCATCCTTTGCAGACGGCACGATGGCCGCAGATCACGCGGGTGAAATCATGGTTCGCGCCCGCGCCGTGCAGATCAACTTCAACAACAGCACCAATGCACCTGCACTGGCCGGAGTTGGCGCTCAGAACAGAACCATCCCTGAAGTGGATCTGAGCTACTTCTTCACCAGCCACATCGCAGCCGAGCTGATCCTCACCTATCCGCAAAAAATTACCGTCAATCCCAACGTCGGCTCACTGAAGGCGCTGCCGCCGACCCTGACCGTCCAGTATCATTTCGCACCGGACAGCCAGTCTTTCAGGCCCTATGTCGGCGCAGGCGTGAATTACACCAGATTCTCCAGCTACTCGCTCGGCGGAGGCGCGCTCTCCGGTTCCAACAACAGCACCGGGCTTGCACTCCAGGCAGGCTTCGACGTGCCGATCACCGACAAGCTGACGTTCAATCTGGACCTCAAGAAACTTACGATGAGAACCGACATTACTGCAGCCGGCGTACCTGTCGGCACGCTCAGGCTCGACCCCTATCTGGTCGGTGTAGGCCTCGGCTGGAAGTTCTAAATTACCGCCCTTCGGGGCGTTTTCAAGAGTTGCTCCGTTCCACGCCATCTCCCGCTTCGAGCCATGCGGGGATGGCGTGTTTTTTTCAGTGTCTGCCCATGTGCGGCGCGATGAAAATGTAGAACACGATCGCGGCGATGATGTTGAACACCACGATCGCAGCGAACACTTTCAGCCCCAGCGCCAGCCAGTTCGGCCCCGCGGGCGCCTTCCCCTTTCCCTCTTCCATGACCACTCCTTCCCTCTGAACAAAAAACTGCTGTCATGCCCAGTTTACCACGGTAAAATGCCCCGATACGATTACCCGGAATGATCATATGAGCCACCTCCACCCATCCTTCGAACCCCTCCGATCGGTGAAAATCGATTCGCTCAATCTGACTGTCGAGGAATACCTGCACAAAAAAACCGGCGCGCGGCATTTCCACCTCGCATCCGACAATCCGGAGAACGTTTTCTTCGTTGCGCTGCGCACCGTGCCCCATGATTCGACCGGGGTCGCGCACATTCTCGAGCATACCGCCCTTTGCGGAAGCGAACGGTATCCGGTACGCGATCCCTTTTTCATGATGATCCGTCGCTCGCTCAACACCTTCATGAATGCCTTCACTTCGAGCGACTGGACGGCCTACCCGTTCGCCAGCAAGAACCGGAAGGATTTCGACAACCTGATGGAAGTCTACCTGGACGCGGTATTCTTTTCCCGGCTCGATCCTCTGGATTTTGCGCAGGAAGGGCATCGGGTGGAATTCGAGAACCCGGAAGATCCGACATCCGATCTCATCTTCAAGGGAGTCGTTTTCAATGAAATGAAGGGGGCGATGAGTTCCACGGTCAGCACCCTCTGGCATACCCTTTCGAAATATCTCTTCCCCACCACGACCTATCATTTCAACAGCGGAGGGGATCCGGAATCGATTCCGGATC
>JABEVD010000181.1 GCA_013044025.1 Burkholderiales bacterium | reverse complement strand
TCGCGGTTGTAGGCGATCCCTCCCCCGCTTCCGCCCATGGTGAAGGAAGGCCGGATGATCACCGGATAGCCGATGGAAGCCTGAACCTGGAACGCTTCCTCCAGGCTGTGCGCGATCATGGAGCGCGCGCTCCCCAGGCCGATCCTGGTCATCGCCGCCTTGAATTTCTCGCGATCTTCGGCCTTGTCGATGGCTTCGCGGCTCGCGCCGATCATTTCCACGCCGTGCTTCTCCAGGCCGCCGTGCTTCGCCAGATCCAGCGCGCAGTTGAGCGCGGTCTGCCCGCCCATGGTGGGCAGCAGCGCATCGGGTTTCTCGATCTCGATGATTTTCTCGACCATCTGCCAGGTGATGGGCTCGATATAGGTCGCATCCGCCATTTCCGGATCGGTCATGATGGTGGCCGGATTGGAATTGACCAGGATCACCCGGTAGCCTTCCTCGCGCAGCGCGCGGCATGCCTGGGCGCCGGAATAGTCGAATTCGCAGGCCTGGCCGATCACGATGGGGCCGGACCCGATGATGAGTATGCTTTTTATGTCTGTGCGTTTCGGCATGTCAGGCTTTCGCACCTTCCATCAGTGAAATGAAGCGGTCGAAAAGATAATCCACGTCCTGCGGCCCGGGACTCGCTTCCGGATGCCCCTGGAAGCAGAAGGCTGGGCGATCCTGCAGTGAAAATCCCTGCAGACTGCCGTCGAAAAGCGAGACATGGGTGACTTCCGCGTTTTCGGGAAGAGTCTCGGCGTCGACCGCAAATCCGTGGTTCTGACTGGAAATCATCACCCGTCTGGAAACCAGATCCTGAACCGGATGATTCGCGCCGTGATGACCGAACTTCATCTTGAGCGTTTTCGCGCCCACCGCGAGCGCGAGCAACTGGTGCCCGAGGCAAATGCCGAAAATCGGGATTTTCCGCTCCAGGATCTCCCGGATCGCGGCAATCGCATAATCGCAGGGTTCCGGATCCCCCGGACCGTTGGAAAGGAAAACGCCGTCCGGATTGAGCTTCAGCACTTCCTCCGCGGAAGATTTCGCAGGGAGCACCGTCACCTTGCAGCCGCGACTTGCAAGTTTCCTCAGGATGTTGCGCTTCACGCCGTAATCGATTGCGACCACGTGAAATTTCGGCTCGGACTGCCTGCCGTAACCTCCCTCGAGATCCCATTCGGTCTCGTCCCATTCGTAGGGCGCATCGCAGCTCACCACCTGGGCGAGATCCATTCCGGCAAGTCCGGGGAAGGAACGGGCGAGCCTGACGGCTTCCGCCTCGTCGACCGCGCCCGCCATGATGCAGGCTCCCTGCGCCCCGCTTTCGCGCAGGATGCGGGTCAGCTTGCGGGTGTCGATGTCGGCGATGGCCACCACCCCGTTCTCCTTCAGGTAGGCGGAAAGACCTTGTGTTTCGCGCCAACTGGAAGAAGCGAGAGGAAGATCGCGGATCACCAGCCCGCTCGCATACACCTTCGAGGATTCGACATCCTCCGCGTTCGCGCCGGTATTGCCCACATGGGGGTAGGTGAGCGTGACGATCTGCCTGCAGTAGGAAGGGTCGGTCAGGATTTCCTGATAACCCGTCATGGAAGTATTGAATACAATCTCTCCGGCGCTGGCTCCTGCCGCCCCGATCGACTTGCCGTGAAAGATTGTGCCATCTGCGAGCGCAAGAATTGCAGTCTGTGGCACTAGAGAACTCCTAAGGGTTTGGGTAGTATGGAACGGAAGGGCGATCGCGCCCTTCTGTATAGACGGTTATTATACAGCCAACCCCCTCCCCTGATCAACGCAGGCCCAGCACATCCCGCATGTCGTAGAGCCCGGCGCCCCTGCCGGAGAGGAAAATCGCTGCGCGCATCGCCCCGCTTGCGAAGGTGGCGCGACTGCTCGCCTTGTGGGTGATCTCGATACGCTCGCCGGTTCCGGCGAAGAGCACGGTGTGATCCCCGACGATATCCCCGCCGCGCACCGTGGCGAAGCCGATGGTGGAGGAGGAACGTTCCCCGGTCACGCCTTCGCGTCCGTACACCGCACATTCGCGAAGATCCCGCCCCAGGGCTTCTGCCACCACTTCGCCCATCTTGAGCGCGGTTCCGGAAGGCGCATCGACCTTGTGACGGTGGTGCGCCTCGATGATTTCCACGTCGTACTCATCCCCCAGCACCCTGGCTGCGATTTCCAGCAGCTTGAAGGCGAGGTTGACGCCGACGCTCATGTTCGGCGCGAACACGATGGGAATGTCGTCGGCCGCCTCGGCCAGCCTGGATTTCTGCGCATCGTCCAGTCCGGTGGTTCCGATCACCATGCCCACCTTGAGCCCCCTGCAGAGCTCGAGGTGATGCAGGGTGGCTTCAGGGCGGGTGAAATCGATCAGCACGTCCGCGCCGGAGAGAGCGGCCTCGATGTCGGAGCGGATCGCAATCCCGCAGGAAGATCCCACCAGATCCCCCGCATCACGCCCCAGATACTCGCTCCCTTCGCGCTCCAGCGCGGCATGCAGGACAAGCCCGGGGGTTTCGAAAACGGAGGAAAGAAGACTCCTCCCCATGCGCCCGGAGGCACCGGCAATGACGATTCTGGTCATATTCACAACCACTTGAAGAGCCTGGAGAAAAAGCCCGGTTCGGGCGGCGTGTAAATGGACGGCGCTTTCGGCATTCCCTTGCCCACCACTTTCGTCAGACTGTCGCCATCGAAATACACGGACAGCCTGTTTTCCTTCACGCTGCCCTTTTCATCGTTCATGTAATACACGTAATCCCAGCGGTTCGCATGGAAGGGATCCTTCACCAGCGGGGTGCCGAGAATGGACTGCACCTGGGAACGGGTCATGCCATCGCTCAAGGAGTCGACCTTTTCCTGGGTCACGTAATTGCCCTGCTGAATGGGCATGCGATATTCGTGCAGATACGAACACGAGGCGAGAAAAAGCGTGAACAGGATGAGTGTGATTCGCATGGCTGTTTCAAATAGCGTCCAAACGCTATATCATACAGGAAAACCTGTAACCGCACATGAGGCCAACGTGAGCAACGCAAACGACCTGAAGAACATCGGACTCAAGGCAACCCTGCCGAGAATCAAGATCCTCGACCTGTTCGAAAACAGCCCGGTACATCACCTCACCGCAGAAGACGTGTACAAGCAGCTCCTCACCGAAGGAATGGACACCGGCCTCGCCACGGTCTACCGTGTGCTCACCCAGTTCGAACAGGCCGGACTGCTGGTGCGACACCATTTCGAGGGCGGCAAGGCGGTCTACGAGCTCAACAAGGGAAACCATCACGACCACATCGTCTGCCTGCAGTGCGGCCGGGTGGAGGAATTCTACGATCCGGAAATCGAGAGAAGGCAGTCGAAGATCGCCAAGGAAAAAGGCTTCGTGGTCACCGATCATTCCCTTTATCTGTACGCGGACTGCGTGAAGCAGAACTGCCCTTACCGGGAAGACTGAAATCCCAGCATTTCACGGGCATGGCTTCTGGTCGTGTCCGTGATCGCAACCCCGCCCAGCATTCTCGCGATTTCCTCGACCCTGCCTTCGTCATCCAGAATCTTCGCCCGACTCACATCCTTCTCCCTGGAAATCGAGAACTGATGATGCGCCTGCGATGCGACCTGGGGAAGATGGGTCACGCAAAGCACCTGACGACTCGCCCCGAGCCTCGCCAGCATTCTGCCCACGATCTCGGCGACCCCTCCCCCGATGCCCACATCCACCTCGTCGAAGATCAGGGTGGGAACGGTGCCGCCTCTCGAGCCGATCACCTGGATCGCAAGGCTGATCCTGGAAAGCTCTCCGCCAGAAGCCACTTTCGCGAGCGGCCTGAATTCGGTTCCATGCGACCTCACCATGAACTCGATCCTCTCCAGGCCGTGCGCATCGCCTTCTTCCAGGGCTTCCAGAGAAACGGAAAATGCAGCCCCGGCCATGGAAAGGCCCTGCATCGATTCGGTCACCTCCACCGAAAGCTTTTTGGCCATTTCCCTCCTCGTCTTGCCAAGCTTCGACGCGAGGGAAAGGTAATGCTCGCGGGCAGCCCGCTCCCCATCCAGAAGCGCCTCGATGTCCGTGGACTGCTGCAGCGCCTGAAGTTCGGATCTGGATTTTTCGAGGAGGGCGGGCAGTTCCTCCGGCTTCACGCGGTATTTTCTGGCGATGGAATGCACCGCGTCTATCCTCGCCTCCAGCGAAGCGAAGCGTTCCGGATCGAGATCTGCAGAATAATGGCGCAGCGAATGCAATGCCTCACCGAGCTGGATCTGCGCGGAATCGATCAGGGAGCGGATCGGGGAGATCGCAGGGTCGAACGCCTCCAGAACGGCAAGCCTGGAATCGATCGAGGCGAGTCTCGCCAGACAGGAATCCTCGGATTCTCCGATCACGTCCTGCGCGAGACTGGTTCCCTCGACGAGGCTTGCGGCATGGGCAAGCTTCCTCTGCTCGGACAGGGTTTCCTCCCAATCGGAAGGATCGAAGGACAGGCTGGACAACTCCTGCACCTGCCATTCGAGCTGCCCGCGCCGGGACTCCCCTTCCTCGCGATGCGCTTCCTGCCTCTCCCGGATCCTGCGCGCCTCCGCCCATTTCCGGTATGCGCCGGAAACCTCCCCGGCAAGCACGCTCGACCCGGCGAGCGTATCGAGCATTTCCTTCTGCATCAGGGGCTTCAGCAGGGACTGGTGGGCATGTTGACCGTGGATGTCGACGAGATGTTCTCCCGCTTCCCTCAGTTGCTGGAGCGTCGCGCTCCTGCCATTGATCCAGCATCTCGACCTTCCCGTCGCATCGATGGTCCTGCGCAGCAGGCAAACGCCCTCGTCTCCTTCGAGTTCCGCATCGGAGAGCCACAGCGCAAGGGAATCCGGCACCGAGAATTCCGCCTCGATTTCGGCCCGATCCGCCCCTGCCTTCACCACCGAAGCGTCGCTCCGCTCGCCGAGCACCAGCGCCAGCGCATCGACCAGGATCGATTTTCCAGCCCCGGTCTCCCCGGTGAATACGGTAAAGCCGGAAGAAAATTCCAGCTCGACCGCTTCCACGATCACGAAATTGCGGATGGAAAGTCTGGCGAGCATCAGAAGCTCTCGCTCCAGTGGAGTTTTTCGCGAAGGGTGTGAAAATAATTGTGCCCTTGCGGATGGAGAAGCCGGATCGGCTTCTCGTAACGCTGCACCAGCACCCTGTCCCCTTCGGTCAGATCGAAATGCGAATGGCTGTCGAAATGCACCCTGGAGTCTCCCGATCGGCACATGAAGATTTCGATGTGGGAATCGCCTCCGATCACGATGGAACGGTTGCTCAGGGTATGCGGATTCACCGGAACCAGTTCGAATATGGGCAGCCCCGGATACAGGATCGGCCCGCCCGAAGAGAGCGCATAGGCGGTCGATCCGGTCGGGGTGGCCACGATCAGTCCGTCCGATCGCTGCGTATAGACGAACAGCCCGTTGATCCTCACCTCGAACTCGATCATGCTGCTCGAAACCCCCCGATGCACCACGACGTCGTTGAAGGCGAGACCGGAAAACAGCGGCTCGTCCTTGCGCACCACCGAAGCTTCGAGCAGCATCCTGTGCTCGGTGACGAAAGCGCCGCCCAGCATTGCGCCGATGGTCTCCAGCATGGATTCCAGGGTGATGTCGGTGAGAAACCCCAGCCTGCCCTGATTCACACCGACCAGCGCCACATCGTGGGGAGCGAGGGTCCTTGCGATGTTGAGCATGGTGCCGTCCCCGCCCAGCACGATGGCGAGATCCGCGATTTTGCCGATGTCCTCGAGTTCGAGCGCGGGAAAATCGCTTCCCGAGACATTGTCCGCAGTGAGCCTGTCCTGGACCACCGCGACCCCCTTTTCCTGGAGAAAATTGCCGAGGCGGATCAGCGGTTCGGCGATTTCAGGGCTCTTGTATTTGCCGATGAGCGCTACGGTATTGAAAAGCTTTTCCATGCGTGAATTAAATCATGCGTGCGGGACAATTTCAAACGAATCCTAGACTCGCTCGGATGCCATCCTTTTCCGTCTTCAGACTCCGGATGCCGATGAAATCGAACACCCGGTATTTTCCGAAAGATGCGGAAAGCGGTTTCTCGAGCGACGGAACCTTGTCGAGCAGGATGCCCACCCTGTCCTTGTCGACGATGAACCAGGGCTTTCCGGAAATAGCGGATTCCAGATGCCCGGTGCCGGAGACCCCCTCGAAGACTGCGATCGCGATGGAGCCGAAAACTCGACCCAGCAGCGTATCGCTCGCGGATCGGGTCGATTCGGAATACTGCATCCAGATGGTGCGATTGGGCCAGTCCACTTCCTGGAATCTGAAATCGATGGAAAGGAGCGCATCCACCTTGTCGTGCAAAAGCAGGGTGAGCGTTCCCTTCTGTTCCGACAGTTCCAGATCCTTCACCTGCGCTTTCGCAGGATCGAGCGATTTCCTGATCTCGTCGAGGAGCAGCGCGCGTGGCAGGAAGACCCCCTGTTTCGAAAAACCGGGAAGCTTGCCTTCGCTCTTCAACTCCTCGATCTTTCCCAGGGCATTACCGGCCAGGGCTTCTCCTGGGACGGCGAGCGCGAGACAAAGGAGCAGGATGCGGGTCATGTTCATGCGCCCATGATAGCATGCATCAGGCGAGCAGCACCGCCACGATGCCGGTGATGAAGATGCCGTCGAAACTTCCGGCGCCGCCGATCGAGGCATAGGGCGCGCCCATCTTCCTCAGGTCTTCCAGATGAAACAGGTCCGAGCCGATCAGCACGCCCAGCGTGCCGCTGATGTAGGCGAGCGAAGGGGCGTCCTGCGCATCGAGCAAATAGGAAACCGTAGCGGCTGCGATCGGCGCGAGAAACACCGGCATGCCGATCCCCACGCCCGGCACCTGCCTGCTGATCCTGTAACAGAGCAGGGAAACCAGCAGGACCGCGATGGAAAGCCTGAAGAAATCGAGCGGATGATGGCCCATGAGATAGATGCAGAAAGCGACCGGCACCACGCAGCCCCCCACGTTCACGTGAATCGCCACTTCCTCCCCGGGGGATTCGCCCTTCATCCTGAAAAGCGGAACGTTCACCATGCTGCCGGCCAGGATGGTGGCAAACAGCAGATAGGCGGAATGCGCGGAAAGCTCGAGCTTCTGGAAAGCGATCGCGAGCACGCCGACCTGAACGAAAGCCATCAGAAACATGAATGCCGCGAGGAGCAGCAGAAAGCGGACCGGCAAGAACCCCTCCCTTCCCCTTCAAATCGGATTGGACCGGATCAGCCGGCCGGAATTCATTCTTCCTTTCTGGCCTTCGCCAGAAAGCTCTCCGCCATGGTCTTGTAAAGCGGAGAAGGGCAGACGATCCTGGAGACCGCATAGGCGATCACCGAGGCGGTCATGAACGGAATGGTCATGGTGTGGTTGTCGGTCATTTCCATCACGATGACGAATGCGGTGATGGGCGCCTGGACCACTCCTGAAAAATAGGCGACCATGCCGAGGGTGGCAAGCGCTCCGGCAGGCGCATCGCTGAACAGGCTGGCGAGATTGGATCCGAAACCTGCGCCGATGGCCAGGGAAGGCGCGAAGATTCCGCCCGGAATGCCGCGCAGATAGGAGACGATGGTCGCGAGCATCTTCAGGATCCCGTAGTCCTGAGAAACATTCTCCGTTCCTTCCAGGATATGCTTCGCTTCGGTATATCCCGTTCCATAGGTGGCGCTTCCGGATAAGATGCCGATGACGGCGAGCACGAAACCGCATGCCGCTGCGAATCGAACCGGCTTCTCGCGCATGAAGGTGACCACTTTTTCGGGCAGCATGCGGTTGGCATTGATCAGCGTCATGCTGAAGATCCCGCCCATGATGCCGCCCGTGATGCCGCAGGCGATCACATACATCCAGCCCTGGGTGAAGGAAACCGAGTCGTTGGTATGACCGAAATAGGTGTAATTTCCGATCATGGCAAGGGAGGCCATACCGGCCAGGATGATGGCGGTGAGCACTGCGCCGCTGGTTCTTTCCTCGAAGGAGCGGCTCATTTCCTCGATGGCGAAAACGATTCCGGCGAGCGGGGTGTTGAAAGCCGCTGCGACGCCTGCAGCGCCGCCTGCGAGGATCAGGCTTCGTTCGGCATCGACCCGCGAAAAGAATCCCAGCCTGCCCAGCGCATGCATGATGGAGGCGCCGATCTGCACCGTCGGTCCCTCACGGCCTGCGGATGCGCCCGAAAACAGCGCGAGCAGGGTCATGAACATCTTGCCTGTCGCAATCCTCAGGGAAAGCACGGACTGGCGCGCATCGGGATCGGAAATCTTGAGCGCGGCGATGGTCTGGGGAATGCCGCTCCCCTGCGATCCGGGGAAATACTTGCGGGTGAGGAAAACCACGAGCCCGAGCCCGAGCGGAGAAACCAGGAGCGGAAGGAATTGGGAGACATCCAGCAGCCTGTGAAACACTTCGTTGGCATAGGCGGTCACGACCGCGAACAGCACGGCGACCGAACCCACCGCGATCGCGCCTCCCCAGAAAATCAGGCGGCGCTTCCAGTGACGCAGCGAAAACCATACATATTTCGATCTTCTGTACAACCGGTTCGGCATCATGCTCGATTCCCGTCCTTCCATCCCTAATAATCGCTGGTGATTCCCGCACGCAACAGCAGGCGATGGATCACCCACATTCCCGCTGCGGAAACCGCGAAAATTCCGAGCCAGGACCGCGAACCGATGACTGCGAGTCCGAAAAAACCGTTCAGGATCGGCGTGTTGACAGCCAGGACGTGGAGCGCAACGCCTCCGGCGAGGATCGCCCACACCCCCCATCTTTGCAACCTTGCCGCGGATGCGCTGCGCTCGATCGCCGATACATGGAATACAACGTAAAGACCCATGAATACGATGACCGAAACCGCAGCAGTTTTGTCGTATTGCTCGCCTCCGTCCAGAAAATGGAAGTTCACATAGACGAAAAGGGTGAAAAAGGCCATGGCAAAACCGGTCGTCATGGCGAACTTGGCCGTCTCGAGCAGGAAATGCTCGACCGATTGTCTGTGGAAAACCGGGGTCATGAAGGTGAGGATGGTGGTCGGGATGCCGATGGTGATCAGGTCGATCCAGGTGATGTAGCGCGGGCTCAGGGGAAACTCGAGTCCGACGAAGCCGGAGAACAGGATGAAAAACAGCGTGTACACGTTCTTGGTGAGAAAAAGCCGAGACACCCGCTTGATGTTGTAGATGATCCGGTCGCCTTCCTCGGAAGCTGCAGGCAGATAGGTGAAGGCATCCCTGAGGAGCACGATGTCCGCCACGTCCCTGGCTGCAGCCGCTCCGGAATTCATGGCCACGCCGATATCGGCCTGCTTGAGCGCGAGGATATCGTTGATGCCGTCCCCCACCATCCCGACATATTCGCCTGAATCCTGGAGGCATTTCACGATCTCGAATTTCTGCTGGGGATCGAGTCGCCCGAAGAATTGTCCGCGCTCGACTGCGCGCCTGAATTCCTCGGTCCCGGCCGGGGCAAGCTCCGCCCCGTTCAAAAGATCGCCATGCACGGTGATCCCGGCCTCCCTGGCGAGCGCTGCGACCGTCTCGGGATGATCCCCGGAGAGTATCCTGAGCCTCACGTTCCGGTTCTCGTAAAAGCGGATCGCTTCGGTGACATCCTGCCTCAATTCGTCTTTCAGGGTGAGGAAGGCGAGCACCCTGAGCGAATTTCTTTCGGGAAGCGCCTCCCGGGTGGAACAGAAAGCCAGCACGCGCAACCCCTGCTGACGAAATCCCTTCAGCATCGATTCCTGGGAAGCATTGAGGAAACGCCCGCAAAGCATTTCAGGAGCCCCCAGCCAGAGCGAGATTTCCTGCCCTTCCACCCTCACCCTCGCCGCGCTCATCTTGTATTCCGAAGAGAACGGGAATTCCTCGATCAGTTCGCAGGGAAGGCCCGGATAGCGGGTCTCGATGGAAAGCACGGTCTGGTTCTTTTCGCGGACTGCGCCCATGAAACAGCGCAGGCTGCGCACCGTCTCCTCGTATTCGGAGGTGAGGAAAACCATTTCCTCGAAATTGAGGCGGTTGGTGCCGAGCGTCCCGGTCTTGTCCATGCAAAGCGTGGTGAGATGGCTCATCGACTCGATCGAGCAAAGGCGCTGCACCAGCACCTTGCGCTTTGCGGCGCGCAACGCGCCGAGCGCGAAGGCCAGGGTCAGGATCAGCACCAGACCTTCCGGGACCAGGGACTTGATCACCGTCACGATCGAGAGGATGTTCGAGGCGAGCGGAACCTGCTTGATGTAATTGGCCAGAATCAGCAACATCACGAAAAAGACCATCACCACGGTGAGCACCTGAATCACCGAATTGACGTCGTGCTGCAGGGGAGAGCGCACCACCTTGAACTGTTTGGCCTGATCCGCGATCTCGTTGGCGCGCGAAGCAGATCCGACGCCGGTGGCGACATACATTCCGGAGCCGCGCACGCAATAGCTTCCGGAATAGACAGGATCTCCCGCGACCTTCCTCACGAGACGGGATTCCCCGGTAAGCAGGGATTCGTCCATGAAAGCCGGGGAATCGGAAACGAACACTCCGTCCGCCACGATCTGGTCTCCCGCAGTGACCAGCACATGATCGTCGAGGACGACGTCGTCGCTCTTCACTTCCTCGCTCTTTCCTTCGCGCAGCACCACCGCGGATCGCTTTCTGAGCAGCGCGATCCTGTCGAGCGCCCACTTCGCGCGCAGCTCCCCGGAAATGCCGACCATCATGTTGCCGAAAGTGACCACGGAAAGGAAGAAGGCGTCGCTGAAGGAACGGATCGCGAGCAGGGCCGCGATGGAGCCTGCGAGCACCCCGTTGAACAGCGTGACCACATTGCTGAACAGGATTCCGGAAACCGGGCGCGACGTCGCCCTTCTGACGGCGTTGACTCGCCCCTCGCGCACCCTTTGCAGGACTTCTTGTCTTGTCAGTCCCCCCGGGCGCTCCTGCAGGGGATCATTCTCCTTGCGCATCGGGCCTCATGACAAAAGCGGAACCCGCCGGGATCACGCGTTCCGCTGTGGATGAAATCATATTGAAACAAACTGTAACTCGGTTCCGCGATTATTACATGAAGTGGCCCGAATCGGGTAATCTCTCACATTGTTCCGAATTTGACAGGGAGGATGAAATGCTCCTGTTGGGCATCGACCTCGAATCCGGCGGAGAATTCAACCTTCCCGCCGAAAAGAACTTCATCACCGAAATGGGCATGGTGTTGTGGGATACCGATTTTTCCCAGCCGGTCCAGATCTTTTCGACGCTGATCGACCAGGGCAGGCCGATAGCCGAAGAAGCGGCCGAATACACCGGCATCAGCGACGAAATGCTGAAGCGTCATGGCGCGAAGCCGGACATCCGCATCCTGAACCGGGTGAAGGAGCTGATGAATCTCGCAGACTACCTGGTGGCCCACAACGGACGCGATTTCGACAGGCCGCTCCTGGCCTCATTCTTCTCCGCGCAAAGCCACAGGATGCCGGAAAAGATCTGGCTCGACACGCTGCACGACGTGGACTATCCGAGGAACTGCGCAAGCCGCAATCTCACCTATCTCGCAGGCTTTCACGGCATTCTGAACAGCTTCCCACATCGCGCGGTGACCGACGTGCTCACCATGCTCACCATCCTGGCAAGATACGACCTCGATGCGGTGATCGAAAATGCGAAGTCTCCGCGACTCGTGGTGAAGGCTGAAGTGAGCTTCGAAAACCGTGACAAGGCCAAAGCGAAGAAATTCGGCTGGGAAAATGCAGGAGAGGGGCTGAAATATCCGAAAAGCTGGGTGAGGATCTTGCGCGAGAAGGAACTCGAGCCGCTCAGGAAGGAGTGCGATTTCGCGCTCGTCATCCTGGAACGGCTCAAGCCTGCCGGAGGCTAGTAGCCGTCCCCTCTGGGACCCATGCCTCCCCCCATTCCCCCACCGGGGCCCATTCCGGCGCCGCCGTTCATCCTTCCCGGGCCCATGCCGCCTCTCTGGGCGGGAGGATTGTCTGGAATCTTCGCGCCACGTTCCTTGGCGCGCTGCTTCATTTCCTCATGATGCTCGCGCCGGATCCGCTCGCGCTCCTCGCGGCTTTTCGCCGAACGCATTTTGGCGCGATGTTCGGCGCGCTCCTGCTGGGTCATGACCTGGCTGCCGCGCACGACAGGCTGATCGGAAGGCTGATCCGCGGCCTGGGCCGCGCCTGCCGCGCCCAGACCGAGAATGGCAAGGATCAAGATGGACTTTTTCATGGGTTCCTCCGGATTGAAATGATTCAATCCGCATCATAGACCATCTTTGGAAAATCAGAGGACCGCTTCGAAAAGCTCCAGATTGGGAGGACCCAGGTAGACGTTCTTCGAGGAGCCGGCACCGGCATGGGCGCGCCTGAAGGCTTCGGATTTCGTCCAGTTCTCGAAAGCCTGAGCGGAATCCCAGACCGAATGGGAGGCGAACAGGGTATGATCCTCGAAACTCGGACCTCTCAAGAGATGGAATTCACGGAATCCGGGCACGCCGTCGAGATGGCTCTCGCGTTTTCTCCAGATTTCCACGAAATCCTCCTCCATCCCCTTCACGATCCTGAAGCGATTCATTGCAACGAACATGCTGGCTCCCGATATTGAATGCAGGAATAGTTTACAGATCACGTCGGAATTGCACAACCATCCGTTTTGATTCTCCCTGGATTCTGAACTATCATCCATTACCCGGGGGAATAAAAACATGATAAAAACCGATTCATACGCCTTGCTTTCAAAATATACACAGGGACTTGCCGTGGCCCTGGGCTATCGCGACCTGATGACGAGACTGCATTCCGAGCGGGTTCATTCGCTTTGCGAGGAGATCGGGGAAAGGATCGGTCTCGACGAGGAAGATTTCAATGCGCTGCGCATCGGCTCCTGGTTCCACGACATCGGCAAGATCGGCATTCCGGATGCGATCCTGCTCAAACCGGACATGTTCGACGCATCGGAATGGGAAGTGATGAAGCGGCATTCCGAGATCGGGGAAGACATCATGATCTCGACCGGACTCGAAGGATCGGAAGCGGCAGCCCGCATCATCCGCCATCACCATGAGCATTACGACGGAGGAGGCTATCCGGACGGCCTGAAAGGGGAAGAAATCCCGTTCTGCTCCAGGATCGTATCCATCGTCGACAGCTACGATGCGCTCGCCGTCACGCGCAGCTACCACCGCGCGAGAAGCCAGGAAGAAGTCCTGGAGATGATGCTGCGCGAATCCGGCATCCGCTACGATCCCGCGATCCTGGAAGTGTTCCTGGAAATGGTGAAAGGCTAGCGACACCGACTTCGCCGCGCAAAATCCCGATCGAACACGCACTCCCCTTCTTTCCGGAATTTCCGGAAAGAAGGGGGATCGGAAAAACTACCTGCTGATCGGCTTGTAGCGCAGCCTCTTCGGCTTCGCGCCTTCCTCTCCCAGGCGCTTTTTCTTGTCCGCCTCGTATTCCTGATAATTGCCGTCGAAGAATACCCATTTCGAATCGCCTTCGGCTGCGAGGATGTGGGTAGCGATCCGGTCGAGGAACCAGCGATCGTGGGAAATGACCATCACGCATCCTGCGAATTCGAGCAGCGCATCTTCCAGCGCGCGCAAGGTTTCCACGTCGAGATCGTTGGAAGGCTCGTCCAGCAGCAACAGATTGCCGCCCGCGATCAGCGTCTTGGCAAGATGCAGCCTGCCGCGTTCGCCGCCGGAGAGATTGCCGACGATCTTCTGCTGATCGCCTCCCTTGAAGTTGAAGCGGCCGATATAGGCGCGCGCGGGCGTCTCGAACTTGCCCACCGTGAGAATGTCGCGCCCTTCCGAAATTTCCTCGAAAACGGTCTTGTCGGCCGAGAGCGCATCGCGAGACTGGTCGACGAAGGCGAGCTTCACGGTGGAACCGATCTTCACTTCCCCGGAATCAGGCGCATCCTTGCCGGCGATCATCCTGAACAGGGTGGATTTGCCCGCGCCGTTGGGGCCGATGATGCCGACGATGGCCCCGGGCGGCACCTTGAAGCTCAGATCATCGATGAGCAACCGGTCGCCATGCCCCTTGGAAACATTGCAGAATTCGATGACTTCGTTGCCGAGCCGCTCCCCCAGAGGAATGAAGATTTCCTGGGTTTCGTTCCTCTTCTGGTATTCGTAGCTGGAAAGTTCCTCGAAGCGTGCAATGCGGGCCTTGGATTTCGCCTGCCTCGCCTTGGGATTCTGCCTCACCCATTCGAGTTCCTGCTTCATGGTCTTGATCCTGGCCGCTTCCTGCTTGGCTTCGGTCTCGAGCCTAGCCTCCTTCTGTTCCAGCCAGCTCGAATAATTGCCCTTCCAGGGAATGCCGTGGCCGCGGTCGAGTTCGAGGATCCATTCGGCTGCATTGTCGAGGAAGTAGCGGTCGTGGGTGACCGCGACCACGGTGCCGGGGAAACGGGTCAGGAACTGCTCGAGCCACTCCACGCTTTCCGCATCCAGGTGATTGGTGGGCTCGTCCAGAAGCAGCATGTCGGGCTTGGAAAGAAGCAGGCGACAAAGGGCCACGCGGCGCTTCTCCCCGCCGGAAAGATGCCCGATCTTCGCATCCCATGCGGGGAGCCGCAACGCGTCCGCCGCGATTTCCATTTGCACTTCGACGTTGTGCCCGTCGGAGGCTGCGACGATCGCTTCCAGCCTTGCCTGTTCCGCAGCGAGCGCATCGAAATCGGCATCGGGTTCGGCGTAGGCTGCATAGACCGCTTCCAGTTTCGTCTGCGCTTCGAAGATTTCTCCCAGCCCCTGCTCGACCGCTTCGCGGACGGTGAGCTCCGCTTCGAGCTGCGGCTCCTGCGAAAGATAACCGATGTTGAGATTCGGCATCGGAATCGCCTCCCCCTCGATGTCACGGTCGATTCCCGCCATGATCTTCAGCAGCGTGGATTTTCCGGAACCGTTCAGTCCCAGCACGCCGATCTTGGCCCCGGGAAAGAAACTCAGGGAAATGTCCTTCAGGATCTGGCGCTTCGGCGGGACGATCTTGCCCACCCGGTTCATGGTGAAGACGTATTGTGCCATTTTCTCGTAATATGAAATTCAAAGGGGGAAAGCTTAACCCAAGGAGGGGGATTTGGGTAGTTCATCCCTTGACGGTATCTGCCCCTTGGCTCGCTGCCATCGGCGATATCCGTCACTTGCATCTCTTGCGCTTCCCGTGCCGAATCCGGACTTGAACAACTTTCACCGCGAAGGCCGATTTTCTGCAATGATTCCAGATCATTGATATTCAATTGATTTTGTCACGTCAGCGCTGTAACATTTTCCAGGTTCATCGCTGCGAAAATGCGAAAACATTCTCCGGCAGATCCCGTGAAATTCCTCCGCCCGCAGCGCCGAAATTCGAGGAATTCGGTAAAAGAGCGAAATCCCGCGATTGCGGCTGGTTACAAAACTAAAGGAGTTCTTTGAGATGAAACTACCCGCATTCAAAAGGCAACAAACGGATTCCCGGGAAAGTATATTTCAGCAGCGTCGCAGGACACCTCACGTGACATCAATTCTTGCAACATTGATTCTTTGCGCCACGGCGACGACTGCACTCGCTAACATGGGTAATTCATCTCTTGTAGGTAGCACACCAACCAGGCTATATGGAAAATGGACATGGACCTATTCAAAAAACAATTGCACGGAATCATATGAGTTTCGTACAGACAATACTTACGCAGTGACCAGTGGTGATGAGGTGGGTGAGAGTCGTTTCACAATTACTGACAAACCCGATCCCAATGGCTTCTATCGTATGACTGACGTTGTGACCAAGAGCAATGGCCGCACAGGTTGTGATGGCGAGCCGGGAGGAACTCCCGTTGGGGACAAGGCAACGAACTATATCATTTTTCATCCCACAAGAGAGGAAATGCTGATGTGCCAAAGTCCTTCTCTAAATGCATGTTTTGGTCCACTTCGGCGTGTTTCGCAATGA